>SUPR01000049.1 GCA_005191425.1 Candidatus Helarchaeota ASGARD archaeon Hel_GB_B | reverse complement strand
ATAAATAAAATAAAAAATGCAATGGACGACTTGACTAATATAATGCATGAATTATCTCAGAAAATATATCAAACACAAACAAATTACCAACAAGGATATCAAAATCCATATCAATATGAACAGCAACAAAATTCATATAACAATGGAGAATATAATGCCGATGACGATTATTCAAGACAAGCAAGTGCCACACAAGAAGATGATGTAGTAGACGCTGATTATGAAGTTTATTAAGAAAAATGATATTTATATTTGATAAAATCTTGAATTTTATCCTTTTTTTTATATTATATATTTTCTAAATCAAAATCGTCATTAATCTTACTTAAATCAAATTTTTCTTCGTTTTCTATTTTTAATTTATTTTTTAAATATCTTATTTTGCGTTCAAAAATTGTTTTTAAGGCAGGAGTAGCAAAATAATATCTGAATAAAAGGACTTTTAATTTGGATTCATAGATATAGAGATTTTTTAATTCTCTAATATTTTCAATCGATAATTTGTCCAGAATTTCTTTAAACTTATTTTTTAAATGTTCATCTAATTTTATTTCAAATTTATATTTTTGATTTTCTGGAGATATTTCAACTTTTAAATTTAAAGATGTTATCTTTTTTTCTAATTTGTTAAGCCTATTATTTAATATCTTTTTTAATTCATAAAAATCAAATTCTGTATGGTCAATGAATTTCCAACTTAAAAATAACCCTAGTAATAAAAGACCGAAGGAAAGCAATTCAGCTGTTAATAAATATATTAATAAATTTAACAATTCAAGTTCTGGGAGTGAAAAAATATTATTTATTGAAACAAATATTAAAATCCAATAATCCCAAAATGCGTGGAGAATAATAATACCCAATAAATTATTTAAAAACCTTTTATAATAACCGAATATTAGACCAATTACTGTATATGAAATCATACCGATAATTCCTAAAAATCCTAATTCAAATAACATTCTAGGCATATGCGCTAATGCAAAAAACAAGGAAGATATTAAAATCGCAAAAATTGATTTATAATATTTATTTAATTTTGCTTGTATATAACCGCGAAATATAATTTCTTCTGTAATTCCAATAAGTATTACTAATACTAATAAAATTAAAAGTTCTTGTATTTGATAGATAGGAGTGTGTCCAAAGAGTAATGATGCAATTAAAAATCCTGATGAACCTAAAACGCCAATTCCGACATTTTTAAGAACATTTTCTTTATTAAGCCCAATAATTTTAAAAGAACTTGTCTTCTTAACAAAAAATAGAGTGATGCTAAGCATTAATATATAAATACAAATAGTAATTAAAAATTGCTGGATTGCGGTAATTGGATTTATTATATTGAAATATTCAAGCAAATAAAAAATTATTATCACAGAAATTATTATAACAAATAGTATAATAATATTTTTCCAATCCTTACTTTTTCCATTCATCGACCTCAACAAATCTCCGATAAATTTTAATTCGAAAACTTAAATCTTATCGTTTTTTAAATTTTTTTTGAATTTAAAAAATTTTTTCATTGATTTTAATAACCCCTTCTATAATATTGGCGTTAACTTTAATTTTTTAGTTTTAGTTTTTTCTAAATCTTCCAATTCCACGCAAAAAAGTCCTGTATTGGGTATATTACCATAAAGGACTAAATTATCTTGAAATTTTAAAATATTAAACAAATATTCTGCCAAATACGTGAGTTCAATTGAAGATTTTTGATAACACTTTATTATAATAATCTCTACATGAGGAATATCTTTGATATCATTCCATAAGTTTACTAAATTTTTATATAATAAATCATGTCCATAAATTGTTTCTAATATATCTATACTATAAATAAAAAGAATTGGCGTTTTTTCATCTTTTTTACATAATTGAAAATATTGTTTAACATTAGAAATTAAGTCTGATTCTTGTTTTTTGTATTCGTTAGGAGATTGATCATCCAGAGAATTTTTTTCAAATATTTTGTAATAATCAAAAATTTTTGGATTTTTAGTTATTTTTGTTAATATGTTGATGTTTGAAGAGTTGTATTCAAATGAAGGAATATGAATTACTGGTTTATAATTTTCAATTTGATTAATTATTAATGGATTAAGTAATATCAAATAATCCTTACCAATATTTTCTCCCAAGATAAATATATTTTTAGACCCTAATGGGAATCCTCCACCAATTAATTCATCAAAATCCTTAATACCTGTATTTAATTTATCTTTCAAACTTTTAGGTTGAATCTTTATTTTATCTATTAACTTAAATATCCTATATTCTGGTGTAAAGCAATGAAACCTACCATCTTTCAAAGTAAAAAGATATTTAAAATTTTTGATAGTAATTCCTCTTAATTTTTCAATAGTTAAAATTCTCATCCTCCTTGAATTAAATTCAATTTTTTCCATTGTGATAATTCCGTCCACAATATAGTCTAAAAATGATTTCTCGTTCGTTTCAACTATTAAAATTAGATTTATATTAAGCTGTCTAGTTAATTCAGCTAAAATAGTTTCATTACTACCTGGTAAATTCTTTTTCTCCCACTCTTGGACTATTGCACCTAAAATTGCGTCCCATGAATCTACTACAATTGTTATTTTTTCACCGTTTTTTGATTCTTCAGCTTTATGATAGATTAATTTAATAAAATCCGGTATATTTCTAAATCTGACTGCATTCAAAATTGCTTCCTTTTTTGTAATTCCGGTATATTGTAGGTCAATTTGCGTCCCATCTATTATGTTTTCTTTTGGAATATTCCTTATCCAAGGAAATTGATTGTATAATGACATAGGAGTAACTCTGCTTGAAATATAGAATGCATTTTGCTTTCGAGCTAATATTTCTAGTGCAAATGTAGTTTTACCTGTCCCTGCATCCCCTTTTATGAGTAAAGAAAAACCATACTTTTGGTCAAATGCTTTTAAAATTTCATCCGGTATTGAATTCTTTAAAATTCCCATTATTATTCCTCATAATATATTTTAATGGAATGGAGTATTTATATTTCTAATAAGTTTACCTATTTGAATTTTGTCAAAAAATAATATTTATTTAATCTTCGAATATCATCTATAAAAAAAGTTTGAATAGATTATGATCAAATTTTAAAAGGTTTTTTAACACCTAAAAATATTTCAATATAACTCCTTGGTTCAAAATCTTTAATATTAAACCCGAATTTAGACTGTAGGACATCCCATAGAATTTTTTTAGCATAATCATCAGAAATATTTTCAGATGTTTCAATGGTAGCTTGAAGATATGGTCCAATATCTTTTTTTGGCTTGCCAGCTCCCATAGCAATAATTTTTTTATCGAATTCAAAATCAATATTATTACTTTTATAATTTAATGTCCATCGGTCTCGAATTTTCTCCAATTTTGCTATTATTTCAATATTTAATTTTGTTAATAACTTTTTTAGTAAAATTAAACTATTCTCGTTATTAATAGTAATTGAAATATCATCTCTAACTTCATAAAATTTTTCGACCCCTCTTCTACTTGATTTCCATGAAAATTCTCCATTTATGAAATTTTTAAATTGTTGATCAAATTCACTTCTAATTCTAAGAAGTTCGTCTTGTTTGGACAATTTTAAAGGTCTATAATCATAATATTCATCAATTTGATAAACTTGCTTAATTATTTTCGCTCCGTTTTTAATAAACTTTTTAGTTATTTCATCGACATTAAAAATTGGGATCATTACTTCATATTCTCTAAAATTATCCATTATATATTAATTCCTCATCACTTTATATTTTTGATCAAATTATATGCAAGTGAACCAAATGCTCTATCTACATTATTACCATTTTTTGCGGACGTTTGGATAAATGGCATTTTTAGCGTTTTACTTAATTCTTTTCCTTGTTCATAAGTAATTTTTATTTGGTCTTCCAAATCAATTTTATTTCCAATTAATAAAAACTCGACTTTATCTTTATCTACAAATTTAATTACTTCATCATACCATTTTTTGATATTATTAAAAGTCTCAGGTCGAGTTGCATCATAGACAAGTACTATAGCTTGACTTCCTGCTAAGTATAATTGACGACTTTTATAAAAATAATCAAACTGTCCAGCTAAATCCCAAATATTCAATGAGACGACAAGATTTTCCATTAATTTATAGTCTTTACTCATAATATTTGCTCCAATTGTCGCCTTATAATCTTGTTTAAACCTGTCAATACCTTTTATAAATGTTGTCAAAAGAGTTGTTTTCCCAACTCCACCATCTCCAAGAATACACATTTTATATGAATATTTTTGCGTTTTTGAAGATAAATCGGGTAATTTTATTTCAATATCATAGATTTCGTCCTCAATTATTTGGACTAATTTTTCCACAACAATATATGCAATGGACAAAATTAAATCAGTATCTACGGTTAATTCGGCAATGGTCGTCAAAGAGCCACTATTTCCAATATTTACTAAAATTACCTTGCCATCTTCTGTATCTATTATTGATGTCCCAAACCTACTAGTCATTTTTAATTCCTTTTTCATCCTCTCGGCTACTGATTGAATTAAAGTAGTAACTGCCCCTATTGCTAAATCATCGGCTTTAACTTGCGGACTTAAAACTGACCCAATTATTAGTCCATCTTTATCTACTACTGCAGCTGCTTTAATTGGGAACATTGATACATATAATTCAAGTAGTTTATTTATTAATGCACCTGTCGACATTTGTTCATCCTTAATTTTACCTAATTTGTAAAATTAATAACTCATTTTTTAATTTTTATTTATTTCAAATTTTTAAGTGATTCTTAATGAATAACTATGACTTATTTATTAAAATATTAACCTTATTTCAAATATTTATTAGGTGAAAAATTAATAAATTAAATGTAAAAATTTTACTGGAAAATAATTAAGTAGATTGCAATACTAATCAATACAAAATTGAATAATAAATAAATATAAATTAATCTAAATAACCAATTTAAAGTATTAAATTTTAACGTAATAAAATTTTAATGGTCTTAATAAAAAAATCGTGAAGTAAAATGGTCGAGAAATTTAATGTTATTGTTATAGGATCCGGGACAGGAGGTGCAGGCTGTGCTGCAATTTTAGCAAGTGCAGGCCTAAAAACTATTTTATTAGAGAAAAACCCCGTTTTAGGTGGAAGATGTACTTCCTATACCAAAACCGTAAATGGCGAAAAATGGATTATTGACAAATATGTCCATTATTTTTGTCGTTGTGAAAAAGGTCCGTTTGGAAAAATCTTAGAAAAATGCGGTGAACCTGATGCTATTCGATGGTTTCACCCAACTTTTGAAAATCCACCGTTAGGATTTCTTGATGATATACCTATAGGTGCACCTTTACCTCCATTTCTACAACCGAGTAATATGTCTGATTTACAACGAGCAACTGGCGCTACTGACGAAGAAATGAGTGGTATATTAAAAGTATTTGATGTTATTTTTTCTATAACTAAAAGAAAATCTCATGCTCTTGATGATATTGAATTTGATGAATGGGTTAATTCTTTAGTTTCTAATCAAAAATTACTCTATATTTTACATTCACTTTGTATAATGATGAACGTCCACATGCCCTTTTCTATTGAACATAAAGGAAAAGTATATCCCGGTGCATCGGCAGGAGATTCGATTCGTAATTTGTCTAAATGGTTTAAGGCTGGAAATACTGGTTATCCAATTGGTGGCTCAATAGCAATTAGTAATGGATTCGCCAATGTAGTACGAAAAAATAATGGCATAGTCAAAACTAACGCTAAAATAGTAAAAATTATTGTCGATAATTATAACAAAATTATTGAATTGGATGATGGAACTCAATACGAAGCTCCAATTATTGTTAGTAATGCGGGTATTAAGGAAACAGTTTTAGGACTAGTGGGAGAAGATAAATTTCCAAAGGACTATATAAAAAGAGTAAAAGAATTAATTTATAGCGAAGGTGGACGCGATTACGGGGTAGTCAGCTTAAAAATTGGTGTTGATAAAAAATTAACTGATTCTCCTGTTATTCTTGTTATTCCCCAATCTCTAAGTTTTCGTGAAATTCTTGATTTTAAGGCTCGTGATGTTGTCCCCGATCGACCAGGGCTTTATTATATTACAATCCCAAGTAATATGGACAAATCTCTTGCACCGCCTGGAATGCAACTTATTAATGCGATTGGACCTTGCGCCATAAATAGTAAACACCTCGATGATTGGATCGATTATAACCTTAGAGCAGTTGAAAAATATATTCCTGGTGTATATGAGCATAAAATATTTATTGATATAACTGTAGGCGATAATATTAAAGAATGGACTGGTAGATTCGAGTCTGATATGGTCGGTATTGCTCAATCAGTTGGACAAGTTGGAAAAAATAGACCTAAACCTGAAACACCTATTGAAGGTTTATATATTGTAGGCGCCGATACAGGTTCTATAGGAATTGGCACCGAATTATCTGCTCAAAGTGGATTAGAAACGGCTGAATTAATTCTAGAATATGTTAAATCCCATCCGGATAAAGTTAAAATTGAATAAACTACCAATCTTTTTATTTTTTAATTTAAATTACTCAAAAATTTTTAGTAATTTTTATAAAATACTAATATTATTTAAATATCGAAAATAAAAAATATCTTTAGTTAATGAATTAATAGTTTCTTTTGAAATTATTAGTTATATAAAAATTTGGTGAAATCAAATGGATAATGATACTATAATTGAAAATGCAAAAGCAAATGATGTTTTTAAAGATTTTATTGAGAAAAATCCAGATGCAAAAATTACCGTTCGAAATTTGGACAAAAATGAAGTGGAAAGAATTATGAAGGAAACCCCTAAACTTCAAGGTTTAAAAGATGCTGATATAAAAGAAGGTCTAATTTCGGTAAAAGCTATGAAAACTACTATTGGAATCCCAGAAGATAGCGTAAAAACTGTCTATATTGACCCAAAAACTGGAAAAGTTGTAATGGTACTTTAAAAATTTATTAAATTTATTTTTCTAAATTTATTAAAAATTAAACTTCGTTATTTCTAAATCTTTTTTTAATTATAATTCCCAAAACCCCTATACCAATTAAAATTGATATTAACACTACTATAAAGATCAGAAATTCTCCGGAATAATCTTGGTCTGTCGATGATGTATATGGAAAATTATCTGTATATATCCAAACTATTATCGAATTAGATTGTAAATTATATTTTGAACAACTTACTTTTGCAAATTCACCATTTACCCAATACAACCAAAACTTGTTCGATGATAATTTGTACCATGTATTATTGATTTCCATATCTCTTATGAACACCCCACATCCTGTATCGGGGTTGTACTTAATATGCTCTATCCCTCCTAATGCATTAATTGTAGCATCAAAAACAGAAATTTGACTACCTGTAAAATTTAAACTACAATTTAATAATAAAGTGTCTTTATACTTAAAAATAACAGTAATATTTTCAACGGACAATGTATTAATTTGTAAATTATTTGATTTAAAATAAAATATTTTATAACTATTTATTCCACCATAAAATAAAAGGGCTATTAACATCGAACTAAATATGAAAAATTTTAGACTCTTATTGCGTTTTTTATAACTTGAAAATTTTGTCATATTTCTCATTTTAAACTTTATTGAATTGATTTAAATTTTTAATTGCATTAACAACAGGAATTAAAAGTCCACTAAATACCGCGGTATTACTTATAATATGAATTAAGAGAAATGGAATACCTAAAACAAGAGCTATAATGACATTTCCTCCATAGAAAATAAACCCCGTTATAATGTTTGTAGTCAAATCAAATAATAATGTTAATAATAGACCCACAGTTCCAAATTTATAAACGTTCCAAGCAGAATATTCCAATTTATCATTGTCTTTTTTTCTCATGATCCCTCCAATGACTCCAAATAAAACCATACATAAAACACAAGCTATAAAAATTGGCGGGTTGCTAGGGCCATATGGGTTCCATCCATAATAAATTAATGATGCCATTGTCCCTACCCCAATACCTACTGTCAGCCCAAAAATAAAACCTGAAATAAAAATTATAAATGACATTAATTCAATATTTGCTAATGGAGATAATATATAGCTAACTGAGATACATAATGCTGTTAGCATTGCAATAAGCACTATATTAAAATTTTTACTCTTTATTGATGGTTCTTTTATTATCTGATTATCCTTTTCATTTTCCTTCATAACATTTTTCTCATTATTCATATTCATAATTATCCGATCCAATAAAAAAAAATAAAAAATTATTAAATTTTTTAGAACTAATTTCTTTTTGTTAATTGGTCAATTATTATGTTTTTTTTAAAAATAAAGACCACTGAAACTACGATTATAACTCCAGATATCATGAATAGCCATGGACTAATTCCTATATTTGTAATATTTGTAACTCCAATAAATTTAAGTCCTAAATGATAATCATTGGATATTTTTATTTCCGTATAACATTCAAGTAAAATTCCTGTATTCATATCATAAACTAATGTAGTATTCTGATTTCCACCATTACCTTGTTGATATTTGAATTTGATTTTATTACTATTGTTTGTGATAATTAAAATATCACCGGCTGTTGCATTTATACTATTATTTGCAGTAGACTTTTCTTCAGTCCAATTAATACTGGATATTAAACCTGGATTCCATGGCCTTGTCCAAACTCCAAATCCTAATATTAACACATATGCAATACTTGTATCATTATCTTTTGTAGTCATGTTTCCCATGGCAAAATTTCCTTCAATATCCTTTTTTATACTGGATATAGCAAAATAAACAATCTGACCTGTATTTGCCTTAATATTTCCCCTGAACTGCCAATTTGAATCCCAATATTGAATTAGACCTGCAGATATATTTGTAATTTTCCATGAATATATTTGATTCGTCTTTATACTATTCGCATAATTTGCATTTACTTTTATTACAGATAAAGGAAATATTAATAATAGTGCTATTAATAGTAAAATTATTTTTCGCTGTTTCATTTTATTACACATCATTTAATCGTTCTGATTTTTCTATTATTTACTTTTTTCTTTAATTATATTCACTTTTTTCATATTCACTTTTTTCCTAGGCTACCCTAACCTAGCTTCAACATTTTTAATTATTTATTTAAATATTTAAATATTTCTATAGAAGGTCTCGTGAAATTAAAATAACAAGCTTATTTCTTCGACAAAAAATTCTTGCCTACCTAATTACTTTAAAATTTTATGCAAGATAATATTTTTCATTTTTCTCTAATATCCGAAAAATGTTCTACTTATCTCTATTTAAACGTATGTGAATGCCGAATTCTGGGCAATATTCTCTACCATACAGACTAGTTGATTTATATTTAATACGAAACATTTGTAAGTGCCATTACTCTACAATATAACCATGAATTGGCGAAGATTAGGCAAGAGAAATGCTCATAATTATAAAAAAAGGAAGACGCTAGGTACAGATGTAGATTGATGATTATTTCGGAAAAATTAATGTAAAATTCATTGATTTACA
This sequence comes from Candidatus Helarchaeota ASGARD archaeon Hel_GB_B, assembly GCA_005191425.1. Classification (GTDB taxonomy): domain Archaea; phylum Asgardarchaeota; class Lokiarchaeia; order Helarchaeales; family HEL-GB-B; genus HEL-GB-B. The sequence continues at coordinate 15,166 of SUPR01000049.1, read as the reverse complement.
CAATAAACGTGGGAGAGATCAATTTACCCAAATTTTTGTCCGAAAGTTCCGTACGGTGAAAAAGAAGGAAAAAAAGAGGGGACTAGGGCCGGCCAGAAAAAGTTAGAAGATTTTGGATGGAAAATTATGAAAAGAAAGAGAGTATCCGCTTCAAGCTCCTTTAAATTACCATATCGAACAAAAATTCCAGCGGTTCAGCCGGGAGAATTTATGGCAGGAAAGCTGACATGGGCAGAAATTGAAGCACTTAGAAACTTCGAGATCTCAGATGGCTATCTCAAAGACCTCTTTTTATTGAATAATTTTCGATTTTGGAATATTCTCGAATTAACGTACAAGCAGGAAGAAATATTTGGCAGTTTCTATATTGAAGATATCGTGAAACTGGAGATTGGGCGCTGCAAGTTAGGGCAGGTAAAATTTAATCAATGGATACATGACCTTGAATCGGACTATAATTTACTTTCCGCATTCGAACTGGAAAATGAGCGGGTGCCCAGTGTCCGCAACTATGGACGACTTGTGACTGCTATTGGCTCAGTTAATTTACGGGGATTTCACGGCTTACTAGTAAAGTAATTCGAGTAATATGGGCTAGCGGATTACCAGGTAGGCGTTTGGGATGGCAGGTACTTTTATTAGTAATTGCGGCGAGCTAAAACAAGAAGAAATTATAAGTTCATCCGGTCATGATTGCGGCATCTGCGTGAAGGGAAAGTATAAAGGTCCAGGCTATACCGAATCACCAATAATGGACTGGAAATATAGTCTCACTGTTTATTACAATGTGATTAAAGCAAGTCAGAACGATAAACATGCTTTTAGGCAAATATATCGGTGATATATGGCAGCAAGAAACCCACCCTTCACCTACTTTTTAATGGATAGCGGAACGGGCGCATCCTACAAGAATTCCAAGATGGTAGCAGGTCATGGGTTCATCCCCATTCTCAAGTGGAAAAAGTCCTCCAAATTAAAGGTGATTAAGACCGGAAAAGAGATTTATTCCATACGGACAAGTGAAGAGCACATATTTTCTTTGTATAAGGTGGTCTATCAACGGACGCACATACCAAACTAGGGCAAGGAAAATGCCCTCATTTTTATAAGTTTTAATATCATTACTCAAGGGTTAACTGCACTCACGGCATATAAAACAGGCAGAATAGACCTCATTAAATCGGCTACAGCGTCCCGTGATATTTATGTAAATTCGGACGCTGTCCTTTCTCCCAACATTTCTTCATAGAGAAGACCGACAATTTTATCTCCTGAGCTATGGTAGCCGACTAAATCCCCAACGACTGAAGAATATTCTAACAATTACCACTCTTCTTTTGTTTCTTGTGTATTTTTCTATGAGGAAATTTAAATGAAAAAACAAAAACTTTTAAATTTTGTCGAGATCAATACCTTCTTAGATTAATTTTACGAGATTCTCTATAGAAAATTCAATAAATCTAAAGAATTGCAATTTTTAGAATTACACAATCAAATTTAGATTAATATAATTGTTTTTTATTTTAAATTCTGTATTTAATAGATAATTTTTTTTATTGTTCTGTTTTTTAATTTTTTCATAGAATTGATTGAAAAATAATTATTATTATTTAATTAAAAACAATTATTAATTAATATGTCAATTAAAATCTTTAATGTTAAATAGACCGATTATTAAAATTGCCCTTCATATTAAAAATAGAAAAAAAAATAATATAAAAAATAAACAAACAACGAATTTTTAACAAAATTCATATCCAATCAAAATCTTTTATTTACATAGTAAAAGAGAATATAAACGAATAACGAATTTTTAACAAAATTCATATCCAATCAAAATCTTTTATTTACATAATAAAAAAGAATATAATATAAATCGATAATATTTATTATAAAAAATAAAAACAATTTTTAATATATGAAAAGCTACTTTTCATTAAAAACGCGATCTTGGACGATTTATATTGGAGACATTAAAGAATTTATGTAGTCATATAGGTGCCGGATACTTATTTTCTATAGCCCATTTTTACCTTATTTTAGATTATTTATCTAGTGTTAAAAAGCCGGTAGGGCGTTATATTCTTGGCAAAAAAATTGGGTTGGGTCAAGGATCAATAAGGACTGTATTAAGACGATTATCCGAAGCCGGGTTAATTTCAACTTACAAAAAAAGAGGTAGCCAAATAACAGAAAAAGGTAGTGTACTTTTAAGTGAATTAAAGAAATATATTATTGAAATTGAGGAATTAAATGACGCCGAACAATTGACTATGTATCCTTTCAATTATGGTTTTCAAATTAGAAACTTTTTGAATATGGTCGGGACAGGAATAAAATTAAGAGATGAAGCAATTAAGTTTGGAGCTAAATGTATCACTTCATTATTGTTCAAGAATGATAATTTTATAATTTTAGGGGTAGATGAATTTAATATTAAAAGAGATTTCAATAAATTATATAATGAATTAAAACAAAAATTTGAAACCATTAGGAATAATGACTTAATAATAATAAGCGCTGCTGAAAATAAGAATATTGCAAAAATTAGCTTATTAAGTGCTATTATATTATTAATAATAAGTTAATTTTAATTAATTTTTAAAATTTGTGGTTATTATGAAACTTTAAATACTTTGAATTTTTTTTATTATTAAATTTTGACTTTCAATTTGCAACATTCAATCTAATTGGTCATTTAATTAATGACTAAAATTCATAAAAATTTAACCTATTATTTAAAAATTCTTTAAATGATAAATTAACATAGTATAAGCTAGTTGAAAATGTATTGGGTATCTTATAATGAAAAATAAAGAGACAATTCTAAAAATCTTAAGAGAAAATATATATTTGTTGAAAAAGAAATATAAGGTCAAAGATATTGGTTTATTTGGGTCATATTCAAGAGATACACAAACAGAAGAAAGTGATATTGATTTACTCGTAAATTTCTTAGAACCTATTGACTTTTTCGAATTATTTGAATTAGAAGAATTTCTGTCAAATTTATTAGGGGCTAAAGTAGAAATAATTACACCTAATGCTATTAAAAAAATTATAAAGCCATATATTCTGCGGGATATTATTTATATATAGAACACAAAAATTATTTTTACTGGATATATTGAACTCTATAATAAAAATAGAGAAATATATTGAATCTATGACTTTCGATGATTTTAAAAAAGATGTAAAAACAATTGATGCTGTCTTAAGAAATTTAGAAATAATAGGAGAAGCAGTAGAAAATCTCTCAAATGAAATTAAGAATAATTATCCGGAAATAAATTGGAAAGCAATCGCAGGTATGAGAGATCGATTAATTAATGGATATTTTGGCACTGATACAGAAATAGTATGGAAAACGATAAAAAATAAAATACCTGAACTTGAAATTAAAATTAAAGAGATATTAAAAAATATAAATGGATAACTTCTTATTTTATAATAATTAAAAATCTCTTAAAAAAATGTTATAATCTAAAAAACTGGATCATCTATAATCTCGTCTACAAGAATAATCTCCTCCACAAGACTCTCCCCAGCCACGAATTTGATTATTTCCTCCATTATACCACGAGTTAATAATAAATTAGATAGACAATTCACTGAAAAAAAAATTTGCAACATCTTGTAATAAACTTCTCACTTTTTTTGATAATTTCTCATAATTAATTGAATGATATAATAAATTATCCAATCCAAACACTGTAATATTTAAGGTTATTTTTTCATTTCTATAAACCTTTTTTAAAAATTCTACTATACTTAATTTATATTTAAAAAATTTGTGAAGGTTGGATTCGTAATATGGGGATATACTGGTAAATATCACTTGGTTTGATTAATTTTTCTTGAAATTATAATATCAACTAACTTCACGAAAGTGGTATAATGAATTTAGTTGATAGTAGACAATTAAATAATATAATGGAACAAATTAACGAAATTGTGAATTGTAAAGGAAGCGTAATTACTGATCATCAAGGACTTGTTATCGCATCAAAAAACAAAGCAGAAATTGACGAAAATATTTTAGCGCTGTCTGCCATTTGTAATAGAAAAGACCTCAAAATTGATGAGAATTCAGTCTGTCTACAATCCAAGATTTCATCGGATGCATCTTTAGCAATATGTATTTCAAAAAATTATGATAAAAGAGAACTATTTCGGTCATTAAATGTAATTTCCCATAAATTAGCTGATGTTTTTTCAGGTGATTTTAATATATCGCGAGATCTATTTGATTTGATAAAAATATCCAATCCGACTCCTGAATTTGTTTATAATAGACCATGTAAACGTTCAAAATGTAATGCAGAAATGGAAGTTCGGATTCAATTTGGGCAACATTTAGCAAATAGACAATATTATATTAAGGAAGAACATTTTTGTCCGACATGTGGCTATAGGAAAAAAGATACCTACAGAATTACTAAAAAGATGCTCTCAATATTTACAACATAAAGCATTTTAAAAAATAGTATTAATATTAACCTTCCTTTATAAAAAAATAGCATTTTAAATATTCAATTCCAGGGACTTTGGGAGCAATAGAATGACATACTGATGCTCCCCGCACTCTCCCTAATCGTATTAATTTAATGTTTAAATTATCAGCTGCTTTTAAAATGATTGATTGGAGTCTATTTATATCTAAAAAATATGAACATGATGAAGTAACTAAAATTCCGCCATCATTCAACCTTGGTAATGCTAAATAGTTCATTTTATAATATTTTTGTTCTCCAATTTTAATTTCATTACGATTACTAATAAAACTGGGTGGGTCTAAAATTATCATATCGTATTTATTGTCGTCTTTTTTAATATATTGCCAAAAATCAGTTTCATATATTTTAAAACCACTTGAGATATCATTTAATGCTAAATTTTTTTTCAGCATTTGGACCGAGTTGGGGTCATGTTCAACAAAAGTAACACTGGCACCTTGTAAAATTGCATGAATACCAAAGCCACCTGTATAGGAAAAGCAGTCTAATACTTTTTTACAATTCTTTGCATATTTCTCAGATTCTATTCTATTTGGCTTTTGGTCTAAATAAAACCCCGTCTTATTTCCCTTTTCAATGTCAACATAAAACTTTGCAGAGCTCTCTTTTATTATTGTTTGAGTTTTAATTTCAATTGGATTTCCGATAAATCCCTTCCAAATTTTTAAATTGAATCTTTTTCTATTTCTCACATCATTTCTGACATAAACTGCTTTAATATCTCTATCTATATTCATGATAATATCGGCTATTCTATTTAATATTTTATCAATTCCTACACTAAAACTCTCTATTACAACTAAATCATTAAATTTATCAACAATGAGCCCTGAAAAAGAATCTCCAGTTGAATTAATCCAGCGAAAATTATCTGTGAAACCTAATTTATTACGCAATTTTTTTGCATTTTTAAATTTCTTAATTATATAATCTTCATCAAATGTATCCTCTCCAAATGTCATTATCCGTATACCTATATTTTCCATAGATTCATAAAAACCAATTCCTAATAATTCATTGTATTCATTGTATATTTCTACCATATCCCCTGGATTTAATCCCTCTTCTATTTTCCTTATATTTTTTTTATATATAATTTCTGAGGATTTACTCTTAATTATTTTTTCTACTTCTTTATTGATTATTATTTTACCTTTAATTTTAAAGCTCATTTTTATGGTCTTTAATAATTTTTAATAAATAAAACAATTATCAAACTAATTTTAATTTTATTTAGTTTATACTTCTTCCAAATAAATAGAAAATAGGTTCTTTTTAAATTTTTTACTAACACATATTAAAAATTTCATTATTTTCTCGAATTAATTTCTCTAAATTCTAATTTTGTGTTTTTATTTATTAATAAAATATGTGGTTTTACATTTTTTATATAACTCCTTGAGCTAAATATGGTAATTAATTTACCATTGAAATGTTGAATATTACCACTTTTTATTATTTCGTGGCTTCTGATGCAATATTCTAGATTATTGTAGTTTAGGAATTCATTAAAAGGAAGACTACCAAAAATATAACCCAATCCTCTATAGTTCTTTTTTATTGTTTCAATTTTTTCAGATGGGTCGTTCCATAATATTTGTTGGGCCAGTTTATTTTCAAAACAATTCTTTTTTGAAATTTTTGAAATATCATCTAATGAGTATATTTTGTTGTTAAGAGATACAGGAATTCCTGCATGCACGGCTAAAATTTTTGGTTCAGCAATAAAAATCGCAATAGGCAATTCATCAAAAATTTCATTATATCTATAATATATAAATGGATGTAAATGATGAAAAACTGCATCTTTGAAGCCATATTCTGCATTAATATAACGCCATTCATGATTTCCTCTCAATAAATATATTTTTTCAGGAAATAAATCTTTTAAAAATAGTAGGAAGTTAATTGTTTTAATTTGCATATCTCCAAATCCTCGATCGATATAATCACCTAGAAAAATGATTTTCTCAAAATTTTCGTCAATAAAAACTTTTATAATCGATTGTAATGTCTTAAAATCACCATGTAAATCCCCCACGATAATTGAATTACTTCCACTATTTAATTTTATTAGTATTGGTTCTTTGACTAACCGCAACTTAACCTTTTCTATTAATTCATTTATTTTATTTGAATCTTTATTATCAAATTTCTCAAATTTCGCAATTAATTCTTGAAATTTCATCAATCATTCATTTAATCCAATTTTTAGTAATTAAATCTTTATTTAATCATAATTATAAATATTAATTTCATAAATAAAAGTGAGAATGACATTTAAACATTTACCACATCCTTTCCATTGGCGGTCAATAAGAAATATAAGTACTGAAGAAATACCAAATCTAATGAATTATTTAGGGATAAAAATTGATAAAGATTTTTATCTCAAATCTAATTGGAATTATTTTAAACAATATGATGTTTTTGATATTGATGGACACCCTTTATTTCATATAAAGAAAAGTATGGCAATTAATGTATTTTTTGAAGCAATTTCTCTTCATATAGCTCGAATAATTGATATAGACTTATGTCCAAATAATTATATTGTAGGAAATTATGATGTGGGGTTTTGGAGATGGAAATCACCTATTCCTTTTGTATTAACTACCTATTGTGAAGGTAAAACTTTAAAAAAAGGCGAAATTTTATATCATCTCTATAATATCGGACGTCATTTTATTTTTCACAAATTCTTAAATCTCTACGATGTTCATGAGCGCCATTTTATTTTTAATAATAATATTCTAAAAAGAATTGATTATTACTTATCATTTAGAGAATTAGAAGGTAAATATTATGGCTTTGATAGATGGATTAAAAAATACGACTTATTTAATCGCTCCGAATTCTTACAAGGGGCTAGTTTCGAAGTAAAGCGAATTAAAAATAATCTAATTAAAAATAAGAAAGATTTTCTCGAATTTATCTCTGCTCTAAAGTTCATTTGTATGGAAAAAAGTGATGATAAAATGTATAACCTTTTTTATGATAAACTTTTAAAATATTGGGAAAATAATTGTTCAGATATTTTTCAAGGGTTAAATATTAAATTAGAAGAACCTATTTATACTGAAAAATAGGCCAATTTTTTAATATAATTTCAATAAAAAAATTGATTATAATTTTTGATCTCGAACTTAAATTTGATTAAATTAACTTTGGTTTCCCGCTTTTTTTATATTTTAAAATAAAATAAACCGATACTATAGCTCCAACTACAATAAATATTGCTGCAATTAATAACAATAATGGAAGATGGACTTCTTGAAAAAATTGTTCGTAGCTATATGGTAATAATGGATGAGTACTATTTATTATATAACTCAAATTTTCTGGATTTGAATTATTTAATGCAACAATTAATAAATAAAGCTCTGTCCTGTGCTGAAAATAATTTGAGTTTCTATATTTTAAGGAAACATTATGTGTAGCATCTAAAATGTCGGCTACTAATATTAAAGTCCCACCCAAATTACTACTAGGTTGTACAGCTGTAGATATTATTGCTCCTATGATATAATTCCTATTATCTGAACTTGAGACATTTATTTGGAGTAAATCTCCAGTATTATAAATAATTTTATACCAATAGTATGAATTGGCATTTTCTAGGTTGTCGCTCAATGTAAATATTGCATTAGTCATTGGGACCAATAAACTAATTAATATAAAAAATATCTTAATTAATAAAATATAGTGATATATACTCTGGAGTTATAACTAATCTTAACAAAATTCAATTTATAAACTTTTTAATAATTAATGGCCTATATAAATTTATAAAACTAATTATATGATTTCTTTATATTCTCGTAAAACTTCATTAACTTCCCAATTTTCGTGGATAATTTTAGTTAATGCTTCAACAAGTTTTCTAGGGTTTTTATGCTGAAAAATATTTCTTCCATAAGCTATTCCTGACCCACCTGCAATTAATGAATCTTTAGTAATTCTTAATAGCTCTTCTATTCCTCCCGAAGATTTTGGCCCGCCAGCTATTATTACAGGACATTGAGTTCCCTTTACCACTTCTTTAAAAGAATCGATATCTCCAGTATAATTGGTCTTAACAATATCAGCTCCTAATTCGCTTGCAACTCTTGCAGCAATTTTGACAAATTCGACTCCATGTTCATCGTCGATTTTTGCTCCACGGGGGTACATCATTGCCAGAAGTGGATAACCCCAATTACGACATGTTCTAGATACTGTACCCAAATCTGCTAACATCTCAGCTTCATCCTCATCGCCTATATTTACATGAATTGATACTGCATCTGCTCCAAATTTAATGGCATCTTCTACAGTATTTATTAACACTTTTTTATTTGGATTTGGAGACAAAATTGTGCCACCAGAGAGATGAATAATCAACCCAATGTCTGGTCCATAACCTCTATGCCCATAAAGTGGAAGCCCCACGTGTCCTAAAACTGCATTTGCTCCCCCCCAGGCAATTTCATTTACAGTTTTTGCCATCTCATCTGGATTTAAGCCTTTAATAGGCCCTACAGTTAGTCCATGGTCCATTGGGATTATTATAGTCCGTTTTGTCTCTCGGTTCATTATTCTTTCTAAACGGACTTTTTTACCTATCATCGACATTATAAATCAACACCTTTTCAAATAATAAATTGTTATAAAATTTATCTAAATGATTAAGAAATACTTGAATTTAAAATTAATTATTTTCAAATTTAAAATTAATTATTTTCAATTTTAAGATTTTTAAGATATATCAAATTGAAAAAGAAATTATTTCCACAGAATATCGGCAAATTCTTCATTAATAATTTTTTTAAATTTTTCCCAATCTTCCATAGAATTGATAGTCCACTTTTTAATACGTTTCCATTCTCCATTCTTACTTTTTCGCCACCTATAAAATGCTAATACTGCTTTTGGATTTTTAGATAATTTGGATTTTGTTGCAGCTATAGCAGTCCACCATTTATCTGATTTCCTGAATGTATATGCCTTAATTATTTCTAAGGATTCGTGTATTGGTAATTGCTCATCAGACCTAACTTCAATTTGTGTCTCTTTTTTTTCCTTTATTTTTTCAGATACTTGTTTTGTCTTACCTTCAATTACATTTACTAAATCTTGAAATTCGCCCTCATCATATAGGCTGTTGCAAACATCGTGAACAACACCAAAATTTTTATTTTCAATTAAAAGATATTCATCGTTGTCATATTCACCAAGGACTGTCCCCCAATGGAGCGCCATATCCCATGGTTCTCCGCATAATGCGCAAATTCCTTTAAGTCCTTTTTTAATATTTTCGTCATTAATTTCAATTTTTTTATTTTTTTCGATTAATTCTTTAATCTCATCGATTGTATATTTATCTAATGCACTATCCATATCTTCAACCTTTTATTTACGAGTTAATAAAATTCAATAAAAAATAACAAATTGATTTAATATAACTTTTATTAAAGAAATTATTTATATAAAAATCTATTAAAAAAATTCTAAATTGTTGTGTGATAAATTTGAAATTAACGAGGTTTAAAATACCAAACCAATTTCGAGAAATTAAAGCAAATGGTCTGTTAATTTCGGATGATTTGATTATAGATTTAAAATTGGCATATGCTAAATATCTAGAACAAGAGACATTAGAAACTAAACCTTTAGAAATAGCTAATATCAGATTCGGAAATACGATGATTGACTTAATTCAAGGTGGCCCTTTAACTTTTAAAGCATTAAACGATTTAGCCAATTATTTTAAAGATATAAAACCTTCTGAAAATTTCCGAGGAATTAACAATGAACAACTTTTGTATAATATTAATGAAATAAAAATAATAAAACCTATATCGCCGCCATATCTGGTAGATTTTCTGACATTTGAGCATCATTTCGACCAAAGCCTTAGTCGATTAGCTGAAAAAAGTTTTTGGAAAAAATATCCAGTTGGATATAAAAAGAACCCTAATTCAATAGTTGGACCTTATGACGATATAATAATCCCCAAAACAATTACAAAATGGCTCGATTATGAAGTAGAATTTGCAATTATTATTGGTAGAAAAGGAAAAGATATATCTGAAGACGAAGCTCATGAGTATATTTTTGGATATACGATTTTGAACGATTTCTCAGCCAGAGATATTGAAATTCCTGAAATACTACTCAGGCTAGGTCCGTTTAAAAGTAAAGATTTTGACACATCTGGACCTATGGGCCCTTTCATAATTACTGCTGATGAATTCAAAAATAAACATCCAGAATTGGAAATGGAACTTAGAGTAAATGGGGTTGTAGAGCAAAAAGGAAATACTCGCGATATGTATTGGAATGTATTTCAGTTAGTTTCTTATACATCAAAAGATCAGACAATACTTCCTGGGACCGTATTATGTAGTGGAAATCCTGGTAAAGTTTCAGATGGTATTTTAAAATCAAAACGATTAAAATCTGGTGATGTTGTAGAGACTGAAATCGAAAAAATTGGCACTATGATAAATAAAATTATAACTAAAAAATGATTTAACTAGTTACATTTCTCATCGAATTTTTTAATTTTCCTTGAATCAATATAATCTTGGATATTTTTAAAAACATGTTTAACTTCTCTCTTAAATCTATTTGTTGCAATCTTATCTCCCAATAAATCTAATAATTCGTTATTTAGGATCATCCTGTTTAAGTTGAAAGTTACTCTTGATTTACCTGGTTTCTCTTCAATTTTAATATAGCAATCAAAATTTTTTACATAATTACTTTTCTCTATAACGACATTAACTCCGTTGATCTTTATATAATCTTCTATTCGTTCTCCTTCTTCAATAAACCTAATAGTCTGAGTAAGGTGAATTGTTCTTTTAATTAAGCCAAGTGAATCAATTTCTACTTCTGTAATTGTATCATGGTTGATTACCCGATCGTTTGTATTATTAACCTCTTCGATTTCTAGTTTTTTGACGTCCATATTTCCTTGCGTAATCATTTCAAACCAAAAATCGACACATTCAATGTATTTTCTCATTTGTTCTGGTTTAATATTTTTTAATAAGAATACTTTTTGGAGAGTAAATTTATTTACCATTAATATCACAAATTATTTTTATATATTAGCCAGTTTTTCTGTATTAATTTTAAAAGATCGATGACTTTAATTGGGTCTTCTCCTGTCAAAATAATTAATGGTTCTTTACCCATAGCTGGGCCTTCGACAATTACTTCTGGAATTTTATTATTGGACAATCTAATAGCTTCTCCTATTTTCCATGGAATTGAGGCACCATCTTTTTCTTGAACTTCTTTAGGTTCCTTTAAACGGTCTATTACGCTTATTTTAAGACCATTTTTTGGGCAAAAATCTTTTAACCAGTTAACAAATTCTTTTGAATATTTAATATTTATTCCAGCCCTAATTTTGTTGTCATATTTTGCAAATTCAATAAGATTTCTTGCCATATGATCTGATGCTCCGAAATCTGGAAGTGCTGGAATTATTATTTTGTCCTTTACAGATGTTATTCGACCTGGAATTGCAGCGACCTCATCGGTACTTTTAGGATTTTTAAAACCATAAGCTAAATTTATTCTTACTTCTGGCATTAATTCTGAAACATTTTTAATTTTCTGCAACTTTTTTAGGGCAATTACTAATTTTCCAATAATTTTTTCTTTATCATCGTCTATCATTAAATGTCTTCCTAAAAGATAAATTTAAAAAATTATTTTAATTGTTCCAAAATTAAATCTGCAGCTTTTTTACCGCTTAATAACATACCACCGAAAATTGGTCCCATTCTTGGTCCACCAGAAACTGCATTTGCTGCCATTCCAACTACAAACAAACCTGGTATAACTTCTTTAGTTGTATCAAGAAGAATATTTTCTCCTACATCTGCCCACATTGACTTCTCTCCTTCAATAGCCCCTGAATCTGTATTTAACTTTAATTTTAGTTTATCGATAACAACACGACAAATACTACTATCATGTCCCGTTCCATCAACTACAAATTTAGCTCTAATAGTCATAGGATCAATATGTAATTTGGCAATTTCAATTGCTGACCAATTTATTACTATCCCAGTAATTCTCTTTTCTCGATACATTACATCTTCTATCGAAATTAAATTGAATATTTTTCCACCTGCATCGAGCACTCCTATTGCTAATTTAGTAGCCATTTCGATAGAATCTGCTACATAATATCCTTTTGCATATTGCGTAGTTTTCACTCCGAAATCATTTAATATTTTTTTTGCTGAATCTTGTACCACTATCTTATTGAACATCATACCACCCCCCCAGATACCTCCACCTATACTTAAACGCCTCTCAAAAATTGCAACTTTGAAGCCCTTCTCTGCTATATATTTTGCGCATGTCATTCCTGCAGGCCCAGCACCCGCTATTGCCACGTCCAATTCTAAATTATCTAATAAATCTTTAAAATACGATTCTGTTATCGCTTTCGTTATTATTATTTCATCAATCGACAAGATTTTTTCACTTTCTAAATTTTTTGATTGTTTAACCTTTTTCTTTTTACATTTATTAAAATTAATACATTTTTTGCTGTAAATTCAATTTTTCACTATTGTTAAATTTAATAAATTGATCTTTCTAATTTAAATGAATTTGAAACGAAATAGTTTAAATTTTTCTAAAATTTCTATGATATTAATCAAATCTGAAGTTTCAATATGTCGAGTAGATATTAATGATTTATAATATTTTCCTTACACGAAAATGTAATCTCTGTTGCGAATACTGTGGAAGCTGTAGATTTCCTACAAATCTGCCTCATGAAATTACGTATTCACTAGATAGATTAAAAGAATTTATTGAAAAAGACAACGATGCTACTATTGCATTTTATGGAGGAGAACCTACTCTTAGAATACATTTAATCGAGAAAATAATTGATAATATTCGTGCAAAAACTTTTATAATTCAAACCAATGGGACTCGTTTAAATAAAATTCCTAAAAATTATCTTGAAAAAATTTCAATAATTCTTGTTTCGATAGATGGATCTCAGGAAATCACCGATTTAAATAGGGGTAAAGGTACATTTAATAGAGTCATTAATAATTTACAAGATATTCGACCTCATTTTAAGGGTGAACTAATAGCTAGAATGACATTAAGCGAATCATCAGACGTTTATCGTGATGTCCGCTGGCTTCTATACAGCAAAAACCCAAAATTTGATGGGGTTCACTGGCAAATTAATTTTATGTTTGACGATCTTGAAAAATGGAATAATATTCATAGTTGGATTCAAAAATATAACTCTGATATAAATAAATTAATCAATGAATGGGTATTAAACATGCGGGAACATAGAGTACAAAGGATTTATCCATTTATGGCAATAATGCAATCATTACTTTTAAATCAAACCACAAAATTACGATGTGGTGCTGGCTGGATTTATCATACAATCGATACAAATGGAAATATTTTAGCATGCCCTATAACGGGTGAATTATCTTCATTTTGGATTGGAAATATTAATAAAATAAATGACCCTGAAATCTTGCGTGATGCACTTTTGATAAAAAATGAACCTTGTATAAGCTGCGATGTTTTTGATATTTGTGGTGGGCGGTGTCTGTTTGCTAACTATTTCAAACCTTGGGGTGACGAAGGCTACAATATTATTTGTACTACAATTAAAAACTTAATCAATAAATTAATTGAAAAAAAAGATGAAGTTTCAAATTTAATCGCTTCAGGTATAATTAATATTAAAGATTTTGATTATTTTAAATATAGTGGAGTGGAAATAATTCCTTAATTTATATTTTCTTTAAATAAATAAGAAAATTATATACATCCCAGTACAAATCAAAATAGGATTAAGGTAATTGTCAGTAATTATTGGTGTTAAAATATCTATAACTGAAAAAACTAATCCACCAATTAAAGATAATATAATTGAAGTCATTAAATTATAACCTAATAGTAATATTGGAAACGATACTAATATTGCTGTTAAAAAACCACCCAATAGTCCCTCATAAGATTTTCCTGTCCTTTTTGAAAACGGTAATTTATGTTTTCCAAATTTTCTCCCTATCAATGATGCTGCAGAATCGCTAAAAATTGCAATAATTATTCCTGAAACTACTATTAAATCTTCTGGGATCAATAATATAGAAATTAAACATCCAATTACTAGACAAATATGGGGTCCAATGGCGTTTTTCTCTTTTTCTCTCATAATTTTTCCAAACATCTTAAACATCGTTAATTTAAAATCAAAGACCCTCAAGATATCTGGAATAATTATAAAATATCCCGTACAAAACATTGCAAATAATGTGATCATCCTTGGAACATACATTATATTAACTGGAATTATTACCATTCCCCAAATATTTATACCCATTTTTTCAACTAAATTCAATAAATATTGAATATCAATAAATAACGGGATACTTATCCAAAAATAACAAACAATTAATAATATTCCAACTAAATGTGAAACTTTCCGCTTCATTTCATGATAAAAAGTAAAATCCTTATTTTTTACAAAATGTAAATCATACTTCTTATTTTTTATTTTTTTGTTTAAAATTATGTATAAACCTTGAAATGCGGCTATTAACCCTACCCATACACTCATTAAAACATTGAATGGATATATTATTAAAGGA
>SUPR01000004.1 GCA_005191425.1 Candidatus Helarchaeota ASGARD archaeon Hel_GB_B | reverse complement strand
AATGCAAGTGGTTCAACCTGTTTTCTAAGGTCAATACTCAACGATGCATTTCTTTGAGCAAAAATTTCATTTACATCTGACGTTATTGGGTGGTCAACAAAAATATTAATTAAAGGTGCATTTTCTAGAGCGGATGTAGATAGAATTTTTTCCTTGGAATCTTTAATAGTAGACTTAAAACATACGCCAAAAACTTGGAATAGATAATTATTATAATTTTCATCTCCACCAATGTATTCATTACCGACAAATAAAACACCCCGACCATCAGAAACAAATTGGGCTATTGCCCTGAATTCACCAGCAGTGATGTTCATTTCTCCTAAACGATTTGAACCCAGAACAAAAATGTCAAAATTCTTAATAATATTATATGTAATAGGCCCTTTTTCTAATTTATTAACTGAAAAACCATTTGAAGTTAATAATAATAAAAATTCAGAATTATCCTCAGAAATCCATTTTCCAGGTTCATTAATCTCATTAAATAATACCCGCATTTCAAACTTTTTACCGGTAGATATTGGTACTTTAAGGCGTTCGCCTTTTTCTGATGCAAAAAAGGGAATTTTTTGTTTATGTAACACCAATTCAATCACCTAATAATTTTAGAATTATTTGACTTTTTAAAAATTTTATATCGTATAAGATATTTTCCGTCATCTAATTTTTTTGTTTTGTAAAATTTTACAGTTTGGTCTAAATTTTTTGCTTTTTCTAATATTTTTTGTTTAGTCCGCGTAATATACCCACGGTCGACTACTATTTGGAGAATCTTGGGTTTTAAGGGGAGTTCGATTCTGATGGGCTCAATCTCGTCCGAAAAAATGGCATAAAATTTCATAGGCTGCAGTATATATTTATTCCAAACGTAAAAAACATCTCTATTTTTCATTTGTAAATCTTTAATCTTTGTTGAATCCTCTAAAATTTTACCTCTAAACATAAAATTAAATGGTTCACTTATATCCCACGTCATTATTATTCGATCTTTAATGGTCCTCACAGTATCATCATTAGAAATAGATAATTCCACTCCCTTAGTTTTATATTTATTAGAACATATAATACAATTCTCATTTTTCGCAAGATACATTTTAGTAAAGGAATTAGAAAGCCCATCATAAAAAATGTAATTATCATGAGAAAGAGGTATATTCAAAATTATTTTCAATGCTACTTGGACCTGAATACTGGCAATAATAGACGCGACCGTTAAAATTGATGGGATCTTTTTATCATCTGACTCAACAATTTCCTTGCGTTCTGCAGACCTTACCTTACCAAGCGGTGTACATGGTTTCTGTAATCTTTTCTGAGGTATAAGAGGATGACATTCTAAACACGCAGTTTCACCAGGAATTATTATTTGGACATTTCCAAACCACCCAAATAATCCCCCGTGAATTAGTGGCTTGTTTAAGCTTACAGCCATAGAATTTAACCATCTTCTCGCAGAAAATGTATCAAGTCCATCAATTATAATATCAGAACCCTCAAACACTTTCTTATCGATTTCCTGAAGTCGGGAATTAAAAATCCTGATGTCTAAATCTGGATTCCATCGATATAAATTCTTTTTTGCAGCGTCAACTTTAAACGCTCCAATATCTTCATCGAAAAATAAAACCTGTCGCGATAAATTTGAGAGTTCGACAGTATCATAATCACAAAGTATCAAATTTTTTACTCCCATTAAAGCTAAATTCATAGCTGCAATTGTACCTAAAGCACCAACACCTGCAATAAAAATGGTAGCGTTTGAAACTTTATCTTGATCCCACTCCTCGAGCATAATCTGCCTTGCATAACGTTTTAATTCTTTATCAAGAGTATTTTCATCTAAAATTTGTTTATCTCCTTTGTAGTCATAGCTCATATTCATTTTAAAACTATTCCTTTAATTGTAAAAAAAAATAAATTCTTATTAACATTTTAGAAAAGCGTTCCTTTTTAAAAAAGTTTTACCTTTAATGGATTTTAATAAATCTAAACTTTTCATTTTGATTAAAGAAATTACAGAATTGATAATAATAATTTAATTTAAATCGATATTTTAAAAAAATTAATTCGTAATCATTTTTTATCTAATTTTTTATGGGTTTTATTAGGCGATCTTTTATTTTTTCCACTAAATCAGTATATTTTTTATTTTTTAAACCTTCAACTGTATATCCAAGCTTAAAAAATATATTATATTTTCCATAAAAAAATGATTTATAGATAAATATGGATTTTGGTAGGTCAGTTGCATCAACTTGAAATTCAAATATTGGAATTATTTTATCTTTTTTGTAGTTATACATAATTGCACGCCATAAATATTTTGGATAGGGCGAAATGAGTATTGATTTTTTTAGTTGAGTATCGATATTGAGATTTGCAATATCTTTTTTAAATTCATTGATATCAGTCAAAAAAATATCCCACATAATTGTTGACACTATATTCTTATTATTTTTAGAGTTTTGGGAAAAAATTTCATTAAATAAATTATTAATCTCAATAAAAAATTTATTATATAAAATATCTTCAAGTGCTACTCTAATTTTATGATAAACAGGAACAATTATATTGTTTATTTTATATTCATTATTACCTATATGAATTGTATAATAATGATTATATGAATTTTCTTTCATTTCAAGAGTTACTTTTATATATGGGCCAATTTTATCATCATGTATTAATAATTCATTAATGAAATGGGCTTTTAGTTTAATTTTTCCTTTTAAAAATTTGTTTTCTTGATAATTATTAAAAATAATTCCAGAAACAATAACAGCATGACCAATCCTTCTATTATTTTTATACCTTTCAATAAGAAGAATTATTGGAATTTTATAATGAATATATGCATAAATAAAGGAAAAAATGTCCTTATTTCTAGCTTTTCGTTGCTCTAACTCCAAATTAAGTTCTTTTATTATTGAAACTACTTGAAGCGTGGTTAAACTTTTGTTCGGAATTAATCTATTTGGTGATGTTGTAGATTTAGATGCAAGTTTAGTAATTTCCAATGGAGAAAGTAATGGTAAATGATTTTTAAATAAATGAGAGGTCATTTGAAAACAAATCCAGAGAGCAACCGTTGAGCATGCTGCTGTTGCTTTATCTTTATCATGAAATATTAATGAATTTATATGTAATGGTTTACCACATAAATTTACTTCGTATTTTTGTTGTATAAAAAAAGTCGAATTATTATTAGGATCAAAATATGGTTTGACACATGTCCGACCCAGAAAAAATGGAAGTGGTTTAATAATAGAAAATCCCAAATAATGTTCTTGAAGGTTTTTTCCTAAGAGATAATTATCGTAAAAATCATCTTCAGTAATTTCTAAATTAAAAAAATGCAATCTTGAGCAAGTTTTTTTATAATGGGGAAAACATCTTACATAAAATTGCGAGAAATCATTTAAATATACTTTATCTATATAATTGCTCTCTTTGATTATTGTTTTACAGTTGATTTTCTTAAGATATTCCGCCAAATATATTAAATGCGTATCGTCTCTTAAATTTTTTAGTGGAACTAAATATTTTTCATAAGTTGAAATATTATTTGACTCATATAATTCATTAACTATTTCTATTAAAGCATTTAAAATTGATTCTTTAATTTTTTTAGTATTAAAATTATTGTAAAAAACAATATTTTTATTAACATTGCATTTTTTGTTATAATCAACCATTTTTATTCATTTATAATAAAATTCCAAGTATCTTCATCTAATTCGGTCTGATTATAATATTCCACTTCTGCATTTGCAATATCTTCCTCTAAAGACACCCACCATGATTTGGAAGAGACTCTTATAAATCCATCAATGATACTCCTTATTTCCCTGTCAGTTAATTCATCTAAAATTTGCTTTATTTCCTCTTCGGTAAACACATTTTTAAGTCGCTTCATTTCCTCTTCGGTAAACACATTTTTAAGTCGCTTCATTTCCTCTTCGGTAAACACTTTTTTAAGTCGCTTCATTTCCTCTTCGGTAAACACTTTTTTGTTTTCCATTTTCTCAAACCATATAAAACTTAATCACATTTATATTAAAGAATTTATTATTGTTATCAAGTGGTTAATAATATTAAGAGGCAAATATAGCATATTAATTATTGTCGAATTAATCACATAATTATTGCCACTAATTTTTCATCCTTTAAATATATTAATTTATTCATAGATTTATCTAAATTATATCTATAGTTTATTATAAATACTGTACTTTTGGGGACTGGGTTTGTAAAGTAAAGATTTTCTTACACTTTTTTTTATATTAAGTCAGCGGAAAATATTTACGTGATAAATATTTTGTTAATTTTTAAATCGTTATAAGAAATAATTCAATAAGATTTTAAAGCATTATAAAAATTTAAAATGATTTTTTCAATTGGGAAAATTTATCAATGGTAAATAGTAGTAAATATATGGTCTAAAAGGTATCGAAATCTATTAATAAGAATTGTTAATCTATTAATAGATTAAAAATTAATGATCAGTTTTTAACTAATATTAGCCAAATATTATAAAGATATGAGATTCTTTCATTAAAATAAAAAGGATAGAGATGGTTTATCTATCTTTTTAAATACAAAACTATTTTAAATTAATCAACTTTTTTAACAATTCATTAATTATTATTTATAGAAGGATATTAATTCTGCTTATGGGTTGCTTTTGATAAGATTATATGATCTGAACATTTATATATTTTTATTAAAAATATTATATAATTTAAAATCAGATCACAAAGGAAACATATAGTATTAATAGCCTAAAGATTATCATAGTTTAAAATAGAATCTCAACTCTTTAGATATGACAATTCTATAATAAAATTCAAAAGATATTACGAGAAAAGATAATAAGTTGAAAATTTAAAAAACATGTATTAAAAAATTATTACAAGAATGATTGAAAAATTATAATCCTATTAATTATGGATTGAATTATTTAATTAAATAATTTATAATTAAGAATTAAGAAAAAAATCAAATAACGGAATCAAGTATGTTAAGCGATGAAGACTTTTATGCAAGATTAGCTTATGAAGCTAAGATATTAGAGGAAGAGGAACCCAGTTTTAAGCCAATAGGTGGAGATTTAACAATGTGGGAAGGGTTTATCTTAGGCACAGGTATGTATGAGGGAGGCGTTTTTAAGATTCAAATAACTGTTACTCGCAAATTTCCTTATGAATCACCTAGAGTAAAGTGGTTAACGCCAATTTGGCATCCAAATATATACAAAAAAAGAGTATGTGTTGGAGCAATGGGAAAAGATTGGACGCCGACTATGTCTATTGCAGGGCTAATTGAAGCATTAAGAAACTTGTTAAATTTTCCAAATCCAAATTCTCCTTTAAATTCAGAAGCAGCAAATCAGATGAAAACAAATCATAAAAGATATGAAGAAGAAGTAAAATATTATTTGGAGAAATATGCTCGATGGGATAATTTATAGAGAAACATGAATTTAATGCAAAATTATTTTGTTAATTAAAATGTAATGACGCCAAATTAATATACTCTATTTTTAAAAATTAAATGAA
The DNA here is from genome assembly GCA_005191425.1 of Candidatus Helarchaeota ASGARD archaeon Hel_GB_B. Lineage (GTDB taxonomy): Archaea > Asgardarchaeota > Lokiarchaeia > Helarchaeales > HEL-GB-B > HEL-GB-B. The sequence continues at coordinate 61,167 of SUPR01000004.1, read as the reverse complement.
ATTTTGACCAATTTAATAAATAGAAAAAATAATATCCAAAACTATAAAATTAGTAATTATTAAAAGATAATTAAGAATTAATATGGTTTATTAATAAATTAGATAGAAAGTGTATAAATATGATTATTAGGATTGTTAGTGCTATTGGTGGAGATGTAATGGAAATTCAAGTACCTCCAAATACGAGAATTGTTGATTTAAAGCGAGAAATTTCACAAAGAAAACGTATTCCTACATCGATTTTTGTATTAGCATTTAGAGGTACTGAAATTAGGAATGAAAACCAGAGCTTAGCAGATGTTGGGATAAATGATTACGATAAACTTTATTTAATTGCACGGACCGAAGGGGGTTCCCCGAAAAATTAACTTTTTAATCATTATTTATAGTTATTTATTATTTTTCAATCAAATCACTGCGGTTTAGTCGGCGCTTACAAAAAGGGCATCTACCTTTTATTTTTATCCATTCGAGTAGATGGTCTTTGTGTGCCCAATTTCTACAATATGGACACATGAGGGCAGGTTCATTATTTTCTATAGGCAAATTACACACAATACAACGTGATAATTTTTCCCAATTCCACTCTCCAATTATCTTAATTTTGTCTATAAAACGAACGTCCATTTTAATTCTTTTTGTTATTGAATAAAATATATTAAGAAATCAATATGAATAAATAATAAAAGATTAAAAATTTTGTTGATTAATAAAAACAATTTAAATATTAAAATAAATTAATTATTCATTAATAGAATTAAGATTACGGGTAGAAAAGTTTATCTAAAGGATGAGTTAAAAAATTGTCTGAAAATGAAAAAATTGAGATTGAAATTGACGCATTAGATACACCTGTTGGGCCAGTTCCTACAATTGATGCAGTTAAAGAAATAGTCAAGGGCCTAAATATTTTGAATGAAGAAATGGCAAAAAATAGATCAGACATTAATAATGAGGTTTTGAAAATGATGGAATCGGTAGAAAGAGAACTGAAAAGTTTAAAAAAATTATTAGCTGAAGAGACGATTTCATTTTCCGCTTTAAAAGAGGGAGTGTCATCAATTCAAGATAAAATTGAAAAATCTATTAAAGAAAATCAAAAAAAATTTGATATTTTAGAAAATTCAATTAAAAATTTAAATCAGACCATTATAACACTTGAAAATAATTTAGAAGCAAAAATATATTCAGTACTAAAGAAAATAGTAAAACCAAAATCACCCTCTCATTAACCATTTATGATAAAGTAGACTTCGTCCTTAAAAATTTTAGTTTAATATAAATGCGATTAATCCACACACATCAATGACTTCAATATTTGAATATAACATTTGAAAAAGTTTCCTGTTTGAAAATTATAACTTAATAGGAAAAATCTAATTTTTAATTGTTAATTTATTAATTAAAGTAATTTACCAAACAAAATTTTAAAATTGAAATTAGTTGATTGAAATTATTAAGAAAAAATAGAAAATTAAAAAATTAATATCTTAAATATTTTGGATTTTGTTTGTTTAACTTTACATTATTAAGGTTAGAATGCTCAATTTATTTCTAATAATATTTAACTAAAAAAATTGGCAATAAAAAATATATATGTGTAAATTATTAATGAAATATTGATAAATTACAAAAAGATTTTCAAGCAAGAGTGGAGTTAAATTTATTTAAATGGAATATAAGAATTTTTAAAATTTAGAATTCTAAAAATGTTTATTAGAAATAATAAAATTATATTATTAATGTAATTTTAAAAAAATCTTTAAAATAAGTAAATGAAACAAATTTCCTTTATATTTTCAATAGAATAATAATTTAAATTTAAGTTAAAAATTATATAATGGTCATAATGGTCGGAAAAGTCCGATTTAATAATTTAAAAAAATAGTAATGATAATAAGTTAAAAATTTCTAACTAATATTAGAGTCAAAATTCAAAATATATAGTATAATAGTAATGTAAAAAGATGTGATTACATGTCAGAACAGCTTGACTTTATATTGGCAAAAGAAGCAGAATTATTATATAAACGCGCGAAAGAATTTGAGCCAGTAGGTGGTAATTTAAAAATTTGGAGGGGTAGTATTCCGGGTAGAGGTGAATATAAAAATACAAATTTCGAGTTGGAAATAAGAATACCTGACGCTTTTCCTAAAAAGCCACCTACAGTAAAAATGATAACCCCAACAGAACATCCAAAAGTTGATGAGAATGGTCAAGTTCATCTTCGAATTTTAACATATTGGAGACCAGATTATCATGTTTATCAAGTAATTAATTCAATAAAAGGGTTATATGCACGTGTACCCCCAAAATTAGCCTCCCTTTTAAATAGGAATCTTCAAGCAAAAAAAGAACCAGAACATGAACCAGTTTCATATATTCCATCAAGTAAAGAGGAAAAATTAGAGAGAGAAGTGAAGAGACTTGAATCTGAAATTAATTCACTGAGAGATGGATTAACTCAAAGAGATGAAGTTGTTGCACATTTAAGAGGGCAACTGGACGTCCATAATGTCCCAGATGAGGGTACAAGTAATTTAGAAAGCATATTATTACCTTCAGATCCAATTAAAAAACAAATTATCGATTTGGAAAGTGAAAAAATAGCAATAGAAGATCTTCTTCAGACGCTTGAGGAAAAATTTGATAATGCAGAGATAGGTTCAGGAGAATATTCTAGATTATATAAAAAATATACAAAAAATCTATATTTGATAAATAAGAAACTTGAAGAGCTTAAATCGAGTTAAAAATTTTTTCAAGAAATTTTTTTAATTTTAAAATATTTTTTAACTTAGATTATTATATTATTAATTTAGAGATAAATAGATTTAATGGTTGCTGATATGAGTTTATTAGAGAAAAGGAAGATAGAAGAAGATAAATTAGCAGACGATAAGACCATAGAAGAGTTGGAAGAAGAATTAGCATTATTACAATCGGAATTGGCACGAAAAACAGTAACTACAAAAGAAATAATAAAAGATAAAGTTAAAACAAAAGAAGTAGATAATAAAAATCTGGAAGAAAAGCAATTTGTAAAGGAGGAAAAAAAAGGCCAAAATAATTCAATAAATAAAGTACAAAAGAAAATAGATCTAGAGCCAAAAAATATAGAAAAAACGCGAAAAACTGCCCAGAAAACTTCAAAATTGGATAAATCAAAAATAAAAATTAGAAAAAAGATTACTGAAGACGACCGACTAAAAATAGAAGCTGAATTTTATTCGTGTATTGCCACATTGAACAGTGTAATTAAGAATTTTGAAGAGGGAAAATTAGACCCGCCCACTTATAAAAGGCAATTACGGTCTTTAATGAGAGATGCATTTAAAGCTCAGTTAGAATTAAAAGAAATAGATTATAATATGGAAGAATTCTTAAAGAGAGAAAAAATTGCGGAACGATTTCCTTTTGCGACTCAAAAATTAAGGTTTTCCGAGAAATCAATTGTTGAAATTTCACCGCTTGAAATTGCAAGTGTTTCTAAAGCTAAGATAGCTACAATGAGTTCGGATCTTGTGGCACATTTTATTACAATTTCAGATTATACAAAATTAGATATGGCAAAAGTTAGTTCAATCATGCCTATATTAGATGATATTTTATTAATTATAGAAAAATTTCCAGGTTTTGGAAAGGATTACTGGGTATATAAAGCAGCCAATCAATGGAGAGAAAAATTATCAGTAAAAAATCCGAATGAAATACTGGATTCTGATGAAAATAGTGAATTGGAATTTGATGTGGTTAGATGGGCCCAAGACTTTAAGAGGCGCCTTCAAGACCTCTAATTCTATATTAAAATTACAATATGATAAAAGTAGTATTAAATAAAATTAGGTGATTCTATATTGGGTTTACGGGAGATTGAAAAAGATATTGAATTAAGGGCCAAAATCAAAAAAAAATCACCTGAATATATGGTTAAAGAATTGGAATTAATGTTGAATTCAGTTAAAGAATTAAGAAAACAAATAGAAGAATTTGAAAATAAATATGGAGATTTAATTGTAGAAAACCCAGAATATCAAGAAAAATTAAAGAAAATTAGGCTAGAAATAGGTATGTCAGAAATACCTAGTGAAAAATTTAAAGTCAAACCAAATATGATAGAAAAAATCACGGGGAAAGGACAATTTTATAATCAATTAAGTGTCCAAATTTTAAATATGGCTAAAAAGAAAATACTTGAGACCGGTGGAATAATGACTCTTGCAGAAGTAGTGTTGATGATCAATGAAGGGAGACCAAATGATGTGGTATCTGCCTTGGATGTAATTAAAGCAATAAATATACTCGAAAATGCAGACATCATTCCAGGAATTAAAAAATTAGATTCTGGAATAAAAATTGTAGAATTTATTCCAGTAGAATTAACGCCAGATCAAAGTATAATATTAAATTTGGCATCAAAAAAAGGTTATATAACATTAGAAGAGATCTTAATGAATACAAATTGGACCCAAGATCGCATTGAAAGAGTTTTGCAAACTTTAATAGATAATAATATAGCCAAGGTTGATTTATCTTATGCTACTGGTAAAAGATATTATTTTCCAGGTCTTGGTGGCTAATTCATACAAATAATTAAAGTCCTTTAACCAATATTTTTACTCTAATTAATTGTTTGTCAATCCATCTGGCTTTTTTTTGCCTAACTAGAATATTGATTATTTCTCTTATATCCTCATCTGGTAATGTATCGAATCCAGGAATCTCTTCACCTGCTTTTTTTAAATCGATTAATGTAAAAATATCTCCTCCACCATTAATTGCCCATTCATATAACAAATTAGCCCATTCATCTAGACTTCTCCAATATATTCGGATCTTGTTTTTATCTTTACCAATCCATTGGGCTAATTTATTTTTTCCTCGTTTCATATCAACAAGATTTTTAAAAATAATATTGATTGCTTTTTCTCGTTCATTAAGAAAAATATATGGTTTTTCTTTAACTATTTCATACATATCAAGAATATGAAATATATAGACACGTGCCCAATCAATAGTGAATTTTACCCAATCATTTTTCCATGCTTCGAAGTTTTCTTTCCAATTATCTCCGCTAGACTTTTTGTCAGGTATAAAATACATCCAAGGAAATTTTTCATGGTTATCAGCCCATTTATAAATTTCCCATAATTTTTTAATTTGAGTTCCTCGTTCATCTTCTTTCTTTATTTCCGTTTCAGACAAAGATATCATATTTGTACTGAGGTTAACACTCTTATGTTCAGATATTTTTGAATTATTTTCTATTTTTTTAGCTAATTTTCGCTTAGCAATTCCAGTGCTTGCATTTATTTTTTGTTGTAGTTTTTTTAATTCATTTTCTAGGTCTTCAACTGATTTTTCTTCACCTTTTTCCTCTTCTTGTTCTTTTTTCTTTTTTATACCTTCTTCCATATTAAGTTCATTCCATTCCATAATTTTGTGTCCATTCATCGTATTGTTTTAATTCTTCGGGAGAAACAACTGGTTTGATTTTTTCCATTGCTGCAATAAAATCATCTCTTGATACTGGTCGGACTTTGTCAATACGAGTAATATCTTGGGTTAAATCGATTTCCCTGATAGGCATCATTACAGCTTCACGACATAAGAGTGAAATATCAGACCCGGTATAACCTTCAGTTAATTTTGCAAATTCACTAAAATCTATGTCTGGTGCAATTTCAACTTCTCTAGTATTTAACTTAAACATTAGTTCCCTAGCTTTAACGTCTGGAAGACCAATATATATTTTCTTTTCAAATCTTCTTCTAAATGCTGCATCAAGATCCCATGGTCTATTTGTTGCACCTAGAATTATTATCCGTTCATCTTTTTTTGCTTTCATCCCGTCCATTTCAATTAATAACTGCGTTTTTATTCGTCTCTCACCGCCCATTTCTTTAGCGCCTCGTGCAGTGGCAATACTATCAACCTCATCAATAAAAACAATAGATGGCGCTTCCTCTCTTGCCAATGAGAATAATTCTTTTATCAGACGCTCAGATTCACCAAGCCACTTTGATACTAAAGATGCGGCATCAGCATTCAAAAAAGTCGCATCGCATTCAGTGGCAATTGCTTTGGACAAATAAGTCTTACCACATCCGGGCGGGCCATATAATAATATCCCCTTCCAAGGTTGTCTTCCACCTTTAAAAAGATCTGGCCTTAAAATGGGTAATATAATAGATTCTCTTAATGCCTGTTTTGCAGTTTCTAAGTTAGCTACTTCTGATAATTTTATATTTGGCTTTTCAACAACAATTGTTTCAGAAATAGCATCTCTTAATTTTTCTTCTTCTTCAGTTAAGGGCTCAGAACTTTTAGGGGCCTTTCCATCTTTTCTTTTACCTCTTGGTCTTGATACCTTTCGACGCCGAGAAGGAGTCGCCTCTCTTAACTCACTTGCACGTCTAATATATTCCTGAGCTCGTTCATAACAAATACGTTTCATTTCGGGATTCGTTGATAATTGAATATATCGCATTAATATATCTGCAGATTCTAAATACCTTTTAATCGCTGTATCATAATTACCTTCTTCGTCTAAAGCAATCGCATTTTTTGCTATTTCCATTGCTTTCTGAAATAATATCTTACTCATTTAAAGGCACCAATTATTTTGAATTTATCAATTAAGTTTGATTTATTTTGATTCCTACTATTTAATAGAATTAATTTAAAATAATAAACCTTATCAAGTTTTATCATTAACTAAATTACTAACTCTATAAATTAAAAGTATTTTTCTAATTCATAAATACTGCAAATAAGCGTTATCAATAAATAATTTGTCCGTAATACAAATTTAATTAAAAAATATAAAAGCCTTTATAAATTGCTCAAATCTACCTTTAATAAGACAACTATTAAATTAATTATTAATCAAATTTTATTTTTTATCGAAAAATTATGAATAATATTTCTTTTAAAATTATTATTTTTATGGTTAAAATTGTATTTAAACAATAAGATTACTATAAATTGCTAATTTAAACAGATTAAATATTTATAATAGTTATTTAATTATTATGTTTTCTAAAAAAGGATGGAAAAAATGTTTTAAATTTTTCTTATTGAAATATTGATTAAAACTAAATATTGATTAGAACTAAATTCACAATAAATTTCGAGAAAATTTATAGGTAATAATATTTTTTATCGATTATTGGTCTAAATAAAAAATATAAATAATAATGTAGATAATACCAAAGGTTTTTTTATTAATGATTAATTATTAATAATAGTTAGTGAAAATATTAATTCTGGTTTAAAAAATGGCGTCAAAATTCATTAACTGGTTAAAAGGAAATAATCTTAAGAATTTGATATTTAAGATTGATGTATTTTGTAGGAAATTAGATTATCAAAGGAAAACATTGGAAAAGGAAAGTCTTCAGAATAGAGCAAGGGCAAGAAAATATAGAGAACAAGGAAACGATGCAGCTGCTAAATTATATGCAGAAAATACGGTAAGGTTTCAAAAATGGGCATTAGGAGTTGATACTTATCGTCTACATATCATGGGTTTATTAATGAAATTAAAACAGACCCAAGCAACTGCTGAAACGGCTAAAATCTTGAGCGGAATCCATAGAGCATTAAATGGACTACGTTCATCAGTTAATATCCAGAATGTTACACAGATTATAGACCAAATTGATTCTCAAATTGAAGGGTTCGATATAGCCCAAGACATGGCACAAGATGGAATTCAAAATATTACCGTAAAGACAGAAGTTTCACCCCAAGAAACCAATAAAGTTTTGGCAGAAATTGACCAAGAAATTTCAGTAGAAACAGGTATGGCATTACCATCAACACCATCAAGAATAGCTGAACTTGAAAAGGAAATTAAAAGACTAAAAGAGGAAAAATAGTTTTAAAATTTATGTACCTTGTTTATGACCTTTTTTTACTCAATTTAGAATTAATCGATATAAATAAAAAGAATTTAAATAATAATGAAATTTTTAATACAATAAACAACTTTAATTAAAAACAGTGAACACAATTTTTCAAAAATATTTTCAATTGTTATTAAATTAACCAGAGAATCAGTCAATTAATCAAGTTTACCATAATAATTATTTAAAAAAATACGAAATTTTTTATTTTGGGAAATCTAAATTTTTTTTAAAGAGAATTTATTAAAAATTAAATTTTATAATATGATTATGATAATTAATATTATAATAAGAAATTAATGTTAAAAAAATAAGAATGTGTGATAAAGTGTTAAATTATACAATAATTCAAAAAATTACCAATCAATTATGGAATTATGAGCCTGATCCAGACGATATTAATGAAAGGATACTACTTTCACTGGCATATATTAATTTATATAAATTAGCTATCGATGAAAAATATGGTGAAGATATTTTTTCAAGAATTGAGAAAAACATTTTTTCAAAGGGGCCTAGAAATGACTTACAAACTATAGATAGAAAAAATTTAGATGAAAATAGTATTAATTTGATTTTGTTATATTATAGACTTGTAGAATTAAAGAATTTAAAAGAAGTTAGTAATTATGTTAAAGAATTCCAAGAAGATGTTATTAATATAAACCTTGACGAATTAAAATTTATTAATTTTCAAATTTTGTATTTTGTATATAAAAGGACAATAGATGAAAGATACAAAAATAAGATTTTAGAGATCATTGAAGAAAAGTTAGAATCAATCAATGATTTTAAGTTTTATATTCTATTGTATCTTTTGACTCGAAATCCAGATTACTTAGCGCCTGCATATACGCTTGTTGAACCGTTTGATGATTTGTCCAAGGATGATTCATTAGATTATTTTATTTGGGAAATATCAGGGTATGAAAAAGAGTATTATCCTACTTCTCTTGATTTGAGAAGATATATATTAGACAACATGATTTCAGAATTAAAGACAGCTAAAGATTTGTATATAGCCACAGCCTATGCAATTGGTGAAATTGAAAACTGGAAACATGATTTATTTGGTGATTATACACCTATAATAAGCGAGGAACTTGAAATTTTAATTGATGAAGAAAAAAACGTGGGAATTTTGGGGAGGTCTAGAAGTTTTCATAAAAAAATTGGAAATCGAGGTCTATTATATATTGGTAAAGTTTGTGAAAAACCAGAACAGAGTTTAGGTCATTTTGGGAGAGATATATATTTAGATTGTGTAAAACCACATGTTATTTTCATTTGTGGTCACCGAGGTTCTGGGAAATCATATACAATGGGAGTTATAGCCGAGGAATTGGCCAAGACAAATATAGGAATTGGGACTATAATTGTCGATCCAATGGGAATTTTTTGGAGTATGAAATTTGGAAATTGGACAAGTAAAGAGGTAGATGTATTAAAAAAATGGGGTTTAGAACCAAAGTCATTTGCAGAAAAAGTGAAAATTTTTGTTCCATTAGGTTTTTACAATTCATGTTCTGAAGCTACCCGTGATGAGGCTTTTTCTCTTTTACCAAGTGAATTAACTGCAGATGATTGGTGTTATACATTTGGAATTGATAGATTTAGTCCGAGAGGAATTCTAATTGAAAAAGCAATAAACCAAGTAAGAGAAGGATATATTGACGAATTTGGAATTCCAGTCCCTAGAATGGGAGATTATTTTACTTTAGCTGATCTAATAGATTGTATAAATGAATCTCGAATGTTAACTTCAAAATCACAAGGTTTTGATGTGAGGACTAGAAGAGCTGTTATTTCGCGACTTGAAATAGCAAGAGATTGGGGTATATTTTCAAATACAGGTACTAAATTAAGTGATCTTTCAGTACCTAACCAAATTTCTGTAATTGATGTTAGTTTTTTAGAAGAGGGGCTAAGATCTTTAATAATAGGAATTTTAGCACGAAAAATTTTAAAAGAGAGATTAAGGATTTCAAGGAGATTAGATGCAGCAAAAGTTGATAGATCTGTAAAAGTTGAGACTGGAATAAATGAAATTCCAGTAACATGGTTATTAATTGATGAAGCTCATCTTTTAATACCTTCAAGTGGAAAAACAGCTGCATCAGAACCATTAATTCAATATGCAAAATTGGGGAGAAAACCAGGATGCGGTCTTGTTTTAGTTACCCAACAGCCAGCTGCTACTAACTCACAAATTTTATCACAATTAGATATTCTTCTATCACACTTATTAACTTATAAGACCGACATCAATGCACTAGTTACGCGGATCCCAGGAGATATACCTAAAGATGTAGAAAAATCTAGCTTTTTTAGGAGTATGGCTGTGGGTAGTGGTTTAATTGCTGATGAATCAATAAGTACTTCAAGATGTTTTGTTTTACATGTAAGACCAAGGTGCAGTCAGCATGCAGGACGTGAATCACTCCCAGATATCATAGATGCAATGGATCAGCCAGTAATACCAGTTGAAACTCTGGAAAAAGAAAAAAGTCTAAATACAACAGAAAATAATCAAAAAGATAACGAAGAATTACCTAAAGTTGTTGGTGGAGAAACATCTAAATTTATAGATTTTAATGCTGAAATGGAAGATAGCTCAATTTCAGATTCCGAAATTGAAAAAACAATATTAGGAACAGAACTTGAAATTAATGAAGAAAATAAAATTGACCAAATTCAAAACATTGAAATTAATCTACCTATTCCAGCATTAATGGCATATAATAAGAGGTTCATTACTTACAAATTTTATCAATACTTATTTAATTTCAAAGAACAAACATTTTCCACAGATATTTCAAAAGAAATTAAAGAAAACCCAAATGAATTCCTTAAAAAAGCTTATAAATTTCTGAAAAACAAAAATTGGATTTGTAATAATATAAATATTCAAGTAGAGATACCGGTTATATTGTTTGAAAAAGAAGACTGTAAAATTGCCCTCACAGCAACAAAATCAAAAACAAATAATATAGCAACACTTATAGGCGTATCAACAGATAATAATAAACTAGACGAATTAAAAGAATTAATGAATGAAATTATCAATGCCTCAATGATTGAAATTTAAAAAAAATATATTATATAAAAGATTATAAGGTCAAAAATTAATAATATCCTAAGGAATAAATCAAAATAACAAAAACATTAAAATTTAAAATTCTTAGAATTCAATTTTTCCTTTTATACCCGACTAATAACCCGACTAATAATATTAAATTGTAAACATCCTTACGAATATTTTTATTACTTTATGAATTAATAGTTGTTTAAAAGGAATTAATTCTTTAAATTGAAAATTGATAATGCCAAAGTTATTAATTAAAAAAAAGCTTATAGAATAATAACAACAATTATGGTCAATAATTATGAGTGTTTTTAAAAAATTATTCCCGGGTAAAAAGCCTAAGAAAGAGGATGCTATAGCAGAGTTAAGAGCATCAATCAATAAATTAGAATTAAGACAAAAAGTTTTTGTAAAAAGAGCCGCGGATAGCCATAGACGGGCAAGGCAATTCTTAAAAGCCGGAAATAAAAAATCTGCAAAACAATATTTAGCGCGGTGGTCAAAATTTCAAAAGATGGCTAATCGTTATACTGCTTTTACAAATAGATTAGAAGACCGTATTATAGCGCTTGAAGAAGCTGCTGATATCCAGACGCTTACTTCTGCGATGGAATTAGCTAGTAAAGAATTACAAGCAGCGAGAAAAATTGTTTCATCTGATAGAGCTCTGGAAATTAGTCTAGAAACAGAAGAAAGTATTGCTGAGATAGAAAGAGTTGGCGATATTTTTGAAACGGCAATCGGTGGAGATGAATTGGAAGATTTAGATGTGGAACGAGAATTAAATAGATTAGAAATGGAAGACCAGCTAGAAACGGCGGGTATTATCCCTGAAGTCCCTTCAACGGAACCTGTTTCTACTAAAAAGAAACAATTACAGGAACAAATTGACGAATTGAAAAAATCTCTTGAAGAATAATTTAATTTTTTTATTTAATAATTCCTGAAAAATTTAGGTATTAAAATATCCTATAGAAAAACATGTGCAACGCCAACGCCGATCAGCAAAATCAAAGATATTATTAGAGTTGTTACAGGGCCTACTTTAATACCAGTACTCTCATCTTGAAAAAATCTAATAAGCCCTGCACCTGCAAAAGGCATTGGGCCCTCTGACTGACGTCTCTGTGCGCGTCTTCCTTTCTTTTTTGACATAATTATTTCACCAAATATTCTATACTAATAATAATTAAATAAATTTATTAAAGTTTTTTATTAAATATTCAAAACAAGTCTTAATTTAGTAATATTTAGGGTGAATTATAATTAAAATAAAAGATTTTCAAAAGTTAATGTATGATTTGTATTTCGAACGAGACAAAAAAAGAGGAATTAGTAAAACATTTATGTGGTTGGTAGAAGAAGTTGGGGAGCTTTCAAGAGCAATAAATAAGATAGATATTAATAAAGACTTTAGTAATATAAGTGAGGAATTTGCAGATGTTTTTGCATGGTTATGCTCATTAGCTAATATTATTGGTATAGATTTACAAGAAAGTTCAATAAAAAAATATAATCAGGTTTGTCCAAAATGTAAAAATAAACCTTGTTCGTGTGAATTTAAGTAATTTATCAAAAATTATGTATCTATTTTAAAAAGTTGTTTAATAGAATCTTTAATTAGTGGTAAAATCTCAATTAAAAAAGGTTTTTATATTATATATTTAATAAAAGTAAATATTGAGAGATTTTTATTTTAATACAATCCAAAATTTAGTTTAAATTTAAAAAAAATATAAATTTAAAATATTATTTACTTGTAAAACTGTTAATGAGGTCAGAAGTTTGCTTGTTAAGGATATAATGAGGACTGAATTTCAAAAGCTTTATGTACCTGGAAGTAGGGATTCTGCTCTTGAATTAATTAAAAAGTATAATTTGAAATTAATCCCTATTTTAAAGAAAGATACGGAAAAATTACTAGGAACAGTTTCACCAATAGAATTAATTAAAAATCCAGATGAAGAAGACCTTGCAATATTAATGAATAGAAATCCAATAACAATCCAACAAGATACTGATATTAAAGAAGCAATAAAATTAATTACTGATACTAAAAATAGAATTATTGTAGTTTTAGATGGGGAACAAATAGTAGGACTTTTAACAGTTCACCTAATTATTAAAAAAATTTTGGCCAAGAAAAATTTTAAAGATCCAATTAAGCCTTTTGTAAAAACAGGGACTATTTCTATTTGGGACGGAACACCATTACAAGTAGCATTATATATAATGCAAATTTCAAATATTACAGTAATTCCATGTATAGATGATTCTGGTAATTTATCAGGGATTTTAAGCTATGAGGAATTAATGAAAGAAAGCGAAGTAATTGTAGAGGAATATGCAAGTTCTTTATCTGCAACAGAAGATTATGAGTGGAGCTGGGGGACTGCAGATACATTATTAATCACTAAAAAAGAATTACAATTACCTGATAAACAAGTAAAAGATGTCATGGTCAAGAAAGGACAAATTCAAGTTGTTAATGAATTAAGTACAATTCATGACTGCGCTAATAAAATGGGAAAATTCCTTCTAGACCAATTACCAGTGATGAACGTAAATGATAAATTATTGGGAATGATTTACGATATAGATTTAATAAAAGTCCTATTAAATCCTGATTTCAAACTCTGAATAGGAATTAATGCATTATGATTTTTTATTATTATTAGCTTTATTATTAAAAAACTTAGTAATTAAAACGGATTTTTTTCGATTTTTAAATAAAGAATTAATATCATTCTCAATAAGTTCCAGTCTTTGTTTAATATAATCATTTAATTTAAATTTATTAGCTAATTCTTTAGCTATTTCTAGATATTTTACGATTCCTCCTTCATGAACAGTAAAAATTAATTTGTTATTACATTGAGGACATACTCCTGATAACGGTATTCGTCTGAATTTTAAATTACATCGAGGACACCTAATTTGCTGAGTTGTAAATGCCCTCATATTTCCAATTATATCAGGTATAAAATGTGTATTTAATAGTCTATTTACTTCATCTACGACATCAACAGCATCTATTTTAATTCCAAGACTTAATTGCGCATTGACTTTATCTTTTATTTTTTCGTATTTTTTATAAGCTGTAACAGTAGGACTAGAACTTATCGTTGAATTTGGTATAGTATAATGAATGTTAAAATATTCTTCAGGTTTTCCAAGCCTATCATTGATTATCTCAATTTTATCTAATAATTGTTTAGGTGGGGTATAGTTTAATGTGGCTTCGTAAAATTCAAGTGGAAAATGCTCAATTGTTTCCAAATTGAATACTTCTTTGTCAACTTCTTTTGGACGTAGAATAATCGAAATAACAAGAGGAGCATCCATCATTCCCCCTCTTGTAGTAGGAAGGTATAACCTTGAGAAATTTAAAAGAGCATCTAATAATAATATAATAGAGTCCTCATCGCCATCACATTGATGAGTCATAATATTATCATTAACAAATATTGTATGATACTTTTTAGCATTTAATGAATATACAAATGAAAAATTAGATTTAATCACCTTTTTCTCCCGAACTTCTAAAAATTCTAATTCATTAGTATTTAAAGAATTATAGGTTAGATTTTCAGTGCTCCCAAAATAATTTTTATTATAAACTAAAAATTTATCTCTTAAGTTAATTTCGAGCGCTTTTTTCTCGATAAATTTTCCATTAGCATAGACGATGATTGGGTGGTCATAAGTTGTAATAAATGCCCGATTATCCTCTAAAATTATTTCAATTAGGTGCTCTGGCGCCGGACTTTTTATTACATCAATAATTTCAGTCAATACTATTTTTTTACTCTCTAAATCAAAAGAATAAACTTTAATATCCTTTTTAGGTAAATTTTTTGAGAAAACAGAATTGGAGAAAATTTCATTATCAAATAATTCATGATATAATTTATATAAGGAGACTTTTTTAGGAACTCCATTTATGTTAATTAATATAGTAGTATCTCCAGGAAAGCAATTTCTTCTTTTTGCAGCATGCCAATAAGGATGTGCATAGCAAATTTTACTTTTAGTAAAACCGATAATTCTTCCAATTATGCCCGCTGATGTATGAGGAGCTAACCCAATTACTATTTGCCCAATGAGATCACCAATTGTATCAATATTATAGTATGGATTTAGATGATAGAATTTTATTAATAATTCATCTATGAAGTTAGCTACTTTTACTAAAAAATCCGCACCATTATATGGAATTATTATATCTTGAGGTTTTAATTCGATTATTTGTTCTGAATTTTCAATCTTATTACCATAAATATCTCTAGAATATCCCAATTTCTTTAGCTTATCAAGAGAAAGCCCTATTTCTTTAGGTGTAAAATGAGTTAATGGAGCATCGACCGAATCAAACCTAATTGTTCCATCTCTAAATATATATAAATTCCATTTTACTCTCAAGATAGCTTTCTCAAGAGGCTCAAAAATATGGTGTCTGTTCATTAACCCTTTAACACCTTTAATATAGGCAGGGATTTCTTCCTCTATATTAGATTTTGCTGTTTTTAAAATTTGAGCTAAATTGACTTTTTTATATCCATAAGTTTTAACAGGACTTTTACAATATGGACAATAATCGGAATTGACTTCTTTACCACAATTCACATTAGTGCATTTTGTTATAATTTTTGTTCGGATATGACATTTTGGGCAAATGTAATAAATAGTCTCTTGGTTACATTTTGGACATTTTCTATTTACAATTTCCAAAGATATTATTTTATTTTCTGCCGCTTTAATTATATCTCGTCTATTTCCACCTTCATTACCTACGGGGAATAAAGTATGGAATTTTACTCTTTCATCTGCTTTTTCGGGGCGCCCCATTCTTCCTCCTATTCTATAAGGAGCTTTTGCTCTAATTTTGTATTTTAAAAAATTTCCTACAAAATGATTCTTTTTTGTCGGTAGAATAAATTCAAAGTTTGATTCTGGATCATTTAAATTAAAAATTTTTTGAATAATGTAAGAATATTTGGCAATTATTATTTTGTCACCTTTAACAAAATGTTCAATTCCTAATATTTCTAGGATTTTTTTCTCTTCTGAATGAGATTTTAAGTCTAATTCCATATTTTTTATTGATGAAATTTTATTATTTTTATTTGTATTATTATTATCAATATATTTAGCGGTCAGCAACCAGTTTCGGAGTTTAATTACATCATCTCTTGTGATATATTCCCAAAAAAATGTATATTTTGGGTGAATTGGGAGCCCTAAAATTTCAGATATTTTAATTGCTTCAATTTCATTTGGAAAATTATAAAATGGATCTGATAATAAGGTAGAAAGTCTATCCGAATCTATTTTTAACTTAGTGGACAGTTCCTCAATTTGATTATTATAGTATTTTTTTAATACTTCTTTAAATTCGGCGCACCACCATTCTTCTGTATAGCCTGAAGGTATTAAAATGTGGTTATTTTCCAAGAATTCTCCAAAACCAATAAGGACATCACCTAAATATAATATTCTCTGAATTTTATCCATATATTTTTTATAAGTGATCTCATTTTCTATTTTTATGACTGAGCCGTCAAAAATTTTAACAATTGGGCCTTCTATTGAATCAACTGCAATACTAATGGAAGCTTTTCCAGGACGTTCGGTAATAAATTGCGTTCCTTGAACTAAAAAATTCCCAGTAATTTTCATTGTGTATTTATTTAGTCCAACTGCAGCTAGACCAGTATTTCTAACACGTCCGTATCTAATTCTGAAACCTTCTTTTCTAGAGGGATGAGAAAATATTGGACGACCAGCAATAATCCCCGCAATAAATTTGTCTTTAGGTTTAATAGGATCAGAATCTTCTTTTAATTCCATTTCTTCTTCTTTTTCTTGTAAATCTTTTAACCATTCCCAACCTTTAAAATCAAATTTTTCAACTATTTTCATAAGTTTATGAGCTTTTCCAATAATACCATCATTAAGTACTAAGCATGCACCACCTCTAACTTTATTCGTATTAATTCGCCATATATTTCTATAACCTGTTACTTCTTCTTTTTCAGTAGGTTCTCCAGTAATTTCTATTGGACAGTTTTTAGCAGCTGACCTAATAGACTTAGCTTTAATAGGAAATTGGAGATTTCTCAATCTTTTATACAAAATTATTTCTTCTAAATAACGT
Source organism: Candidatus Helarchaeota ASGARD archaeon Hel_GB_B (assembly GCA_005191425.1). Taxonomy (GTDB): domain Archaea; phylum Asgardarchaeota; class Lokiarchaeia; order Helarchaeales; family HEL-GB-B; genus HEL-GB-B. The sequence continues at coordinate 44,014 of SUPR01000004.1, read as the reverse complement.
TCTATTTCGTCATTACTTGGTTTATATCTATCTAACTTAATTAGTTTTCTGACATAATCGCCTAACATGACAGCTTGAGCTGCTGCAGTCCCACCTGCTGCTCTTATTGGGCCTGAAAAATACATTGCAATATATTCAGTGCCATCTTTATTTTTCCTGATTTTAACATCTACTAAGCCTTCTATTGGTGCTGCGGTTATTCCGGAAGTTAAAATGCAAAGACCTGCGCGGATTGCCAGTTTTGCAAGTTCAGCCTTGTCAATATCTTTTATAAATTTTTTATCAATTATTTCTTTAGTTATTTTAAAGGCTATTTTTTCGTTGTCCAGTCCTTTTTCTTGTAATTCTTGAATTCTGTTTTTTACACCTTTTGGACCAATTAATTCCTCAACTCGAGATGCTACATCTTCAGCTGGAGGAATTTCTACTCCTTCGTAAGGGTCTTTTCCTCTACTTCTGGCTTTTTGCGCAATTTTATAACATTCATTGACTTCTTTAATTAAATTATCAAAATAATGTTGTACTTCTTTTTGCAATTCCTCAAACATTTCATTTAATTCCATCAAATAGGTTATTTATATTATTTTACCTATTGTAAAAAATATTTTTTAATTTACTGAAAAAAATTAAAGTTAAATTAATATTAAATGAATCAAAATAACTTTAAATATTTTGAATTAATTTATTCATCATATTTTAAAATAGTGATAGAATTGACAAAGAAATATATGAGCATCAATATAATAATCATTCTTTTAATAATTCAAATATTTACACTTATTCCCCATTCTAATTCTTTAAATTCTTCAAAATTAATGGTTCTTTTTGATGAATCACACAATCAATATTTCACATATTCTAATGGTAATTTTGTAAGTGCCTTAGATTACCTAAATCAATCGGGTAATTTTATTGTCAAATTAAATAAAAATGGAACGCAATTAAATTATACAATATTAAAGAATTATGATATTTTAGTAATTCCAAATCCAGGAAATGGCACTACTTTTACCTTATTTGAAGTTGAATCGATAATAAATTGGACGAAAGAGGGTGGATGTCTTTTAATCATGTCAGATTATTATCATCAAAGCAATTTACAAAAGAGAGGAAAGCCATTTCTTTTAAACAATATTTTAGGAAATTTAAGTATTCCAATAGAATTTACAACTGCTGACATAGTTGATGAAGACCAATCAGAAAATTATAATGGAGAACCTACTTTAATAAAAATCAATTATCTTCAATTTTCAAACTCTATATTGGGTTCTAAAATATCAAATGTAATTATAAGGTCTTCATGCATTAATATAACAGCGCCTTATTTAAAATATGATGGTGCTTATGGACCTACAATGTCTTATTATTATTTCTCTTCTTTACATAAAATATATTCTCCCCCTTATTGGTTGTTACGATTTCAAGTAGGTAGATCATTAATTATTACATGTGGAGCTACAGAAATGTTTAGTGACTCGATTAATCCTTCTATTGGAGTTAAATGGTATTCTATTGGTGATAATTTAAGACTATGGGTAAATATTTTTAATGCATTAGCCCTACAAGATAACATTATTGTCTGGCCATTTTATTTAATTCTAACAATTGTCTTTTTATGTGGTCTTTTAGGTTTATTTGTCTATAACAAGTGGTTTTTAGTTAAAAAAACATCAAAAATGTTTTTTTCAATTGAAGAAATAAATTTAGAGCGGTCAAATATTTTAAAATTAGCAAGACAATGCTATTCAAACAATGATTTCAGAAATGCTGCAAGATATTATAGAAGAGCTTTGAAGATTAGTGAGAAATTGAACGAGCAAGATAAAGCCGAAAGCTATAGAGAAAAGTTAAATGAGTGTCTTAAAAAACATTAGAGTATTTTTTTAAGCATATTCTTCATAATATTTATCTAAAAAATCGCCATAGATATCCACAGGCTCAGAAAGATAGTTTGCTTCAATTTTTGCTTCTAATTTGCAATTTCCGCATTTTAAATATGCTATCTTTTTATCTTTATGAATTTCTATAGTTATTGTAACTTTACCACACTCAGGGCATGTAAATACTTTTGGTAATGTTTTTCTTACTCGCTTTTGTACTTTCTGTTTTCGTCTTCTACCCATTTTTATTCACGGTCTAAATTAAATTAAAAGTCTTTGTTTCGTGTAATGACAAAATATAATTTAAATTATCTATAAATTTATGATTTTATAAAAAAATTACAAATTAATATCTTTTAATTGTGTTGACCTCTTAAAAATTTAATGACGATTTAGAATAATTTTAATAACCAAAAAGTTATTTATCAGGTTGAAACTCTTGAATGAAGATTTAGATAATTCTTTATGTTTAACAGCAAATATTAAAAAAGGGGAGAATATTAGGAGAGTTATTAAAAGTTTGGGTTTATTTAATGAATTATATAAAATTGAAACAATTAATAATAAAATTTTAATTCCTATTACTAGAGATTTGTCTTCAAGGGAGAAAAAACAAATTAAAGATATTGATCCTTATTTCATTATCACAAATTATTCTTTTAAAAAAAGAAAAAAAAGAGTTTCTAATTTTAGAGATTATTTATTACAAAAAGTAGATCCAAATTATATTAAATTTCTTCCAAAATCTTTTGATACTATTGGAAATATAGCTATAATTGAAATTCCAGAAGTAATTAAAAAATATGATAAATTAATTGGAAATGCTATTATTAAAACATTTAAAAGTATAAGAACAGTTTATTCAAAAAAAAGTATTGTATCAGGGAAATTCAGGATAAGGAAATTAGAATTAATTGGTGGGATTGATAACCCAATTACTATACATAAAGAAAATGGATGTTTATTTGAGTTAGATGTTAAAAAGGTTTATTTTAGTCCTAGATTAAGCACCGAACGGCTAAGAGTTGTAAAACAAGTGAGAAATAATGAAAAAATTATAGATATGTTTGCTGGAGTAGGTACTTATTCTATACAAATTGCAAAAAAAAGAGATGTAGAAATTATTGCTTTTGATATTAATCCTAATGCTATAAATTATTTTGAAAAAAATATAATTCTAAACAAAGTTCATTCTATTAAATTGATATTGGGAAACGTTAGTAATAATATTACTAAATTTAAAAATTTTGCCGATAGGGTAATAATGAATTTACCAAAAACATCATTTAATTATTTAAAAGATGCATGCCAATTAATTTCTAAAAATGGTGGGATTATAAATTATTATCAATTTATTTCAAATGAACAAAAAATTTCGGATATTACAAACAAAATAACAGATGAAATTAAAAGAAATAACAGGATATTAAAGGAAACTATTTTTTATAAAAAGGTTAAAGATATATCACCTAAAAAATCGCAATTTGCTTTTGATATTAAAATCATTTAAAAGCTTACTTCAAAAACAACTTTCATCCTTGTGTCCGAGTTTTGTAATAATTTTATTAATCTACGGTCAATATCAATAGCTGATTTATTTGCACCAATCATAATAGTCCTATCACAAATGAAATTACTTTTTCTAATCACAATGTCCTCCTTATTATTAAATGTTAGATTAGGTGCGCCTTTGCCTTCAATTAGTTCAGAATAATTATCTAAGATTAATTTACAAATTATCCTTGAGTTTTTATGTTTTGCCAATTTTTTAAATGAACTTTTAAAATCATTAAGTCCTTTTTCGCTGGAAACTCCAATTATACAATCACCTTTTTTAGTAAGGGTATTATCTTTAGTAAATTCAATGGTCGTTTTATGTTTACCTAGAATATTTGGATGACCTTTTACAAAAAATTCTTCAATAACTTTTTCTACCATATTTTATCATATCTTTTATAAAAAATTTGCAAATAATATACAATTAAATTTACTGTTAAAATTGTTTTAAAATTTGGTGTTAAATTTGGATTTAGAAAAGAGAAAACAGGAATTATTAAGATATTATCAGCGAACTGGTTATGCAAATTCACCTACAGTAATTAAAGCTTTTCTTAAAGTACCAAGAGAAAAGTTTTTACCAAGAGAATTGGTAGATAAAGCTTATGTTGATTCTCCATTACCTATCGGTTCTGGGCAAACAATCTCCGCGCCCCATATGGCTTTTATAATGTGTGAAGCTTTAGAACCCGCTTTAAGGTTAGGAGCGAAAGTGTTAGAAATTGGAGCAGGAAGTGGTTATCATGCTGCTATTTGCGCGGAAATTGTAGCGCCCACAGAAAAATTGAATTCTGGAGAAAAGTTGGGGCATGTCTATTCTGTTGAGAGAATTCATTCAGTGGCAGAATTTGGGAAGAAAAATTTGGAAGCTGCAGGATATTCTGATCGAGTCACTATAATTGAAGGTGATGGTACACTTGGACTTGAAGAATATGCACCATATAATGCTATTAATGTCACAGCTGCTGGGCCTAAAATTCCACCGCCATTAATAGAGCAACTTGACATGAATGGTGGAAGACTTATTATTCCTGTGGGAGCAATTTATGGATTTCAACAACTTATTCTTGTAATTAAAAATGAAAAAAATATTAAAAAACAAAGTTTGGGTGGAGTTGCATTCGTTCCCTTGAGAGGAGAATATGGTTGGTAAAAAATAACAATATATAACTGGTCTGCTAAATTGAAAAAAATTTATTATTCTAAATTTCATTATGATATATTTTATATACTTTCAAGATTGTATAAAACGAATGCTTTAAAGATATTACAATCTCTGACCGTTCCTAGTCCCCTTTATACGGTTAGAGTAAATACCTTAAAAATTAATGCAAATGAATTAATAAGTTTATTAAAAAAAGAAGGACTAAATTTTAAAAAGTTTCAAGCTAATGGGATAGAAATTCCTGAAATTATATATTATGATTTAAGTCCTAAAAAGAAGAGAATAAAAATATTAAAGAAAAAAATTTTTGTTGATAAATTTACTGGGGAAAGTATCAGTCAAGGAGCAAATCTATTTAGACCTGGAATAAAAAGATATGATAAATTTGGTGAAGGTGAAGTTTTAACGGTCATTTCAGAATTTAATGGTTTTTTAATCCCAGTTGCTAATGTAAAATCAATTATATCATCAAATGATTTATCTATAATGGGTCATGGATTAATAGCTAAAAATATTGAATCTATTTTTTCAGGAATTTCAATTCAAGACCTTAAAGTTTTTCAAAAAGGATTGATTTACGACCAATCACTTCCCGCAATTATTACATCAAAAATTTTAAGCCCTAAAAAAAATGATTTTATTATAGATTTGTGTGCAGCTCCAGGTGGAAAAGCCACGCATTTATCGCAATTAATGGAAAATAAAGGACGCATTCTTGCTATTGATAGATCGAATAAAAAGTTAGATCGTATCAAAGAACATATTAAAAGATTAGGTATTAAAAATATCGAATTAAAAAAGATTGACTCAACTAAGCTTGAAGGATATGAAGCGGATAAAATTCTAATTGACCCGCCATGTTCAGCTTTAGGTACACGGCCAAAGCTTGCCAACTTTACTACAAAAAAAGATGTTGAAAATTTTGCAAGGTATCAAAAGAAATTTATTCAATCTGCAATTAAAAATATTAGACCTGGAGGGACTATAGTATATAGCACTTGTACATTTACGTTAGAAGAAAATGAATTGAACATTGAATATATGATTAAAAAATTTGGGTGTAAATTAGTAAATCAACCTATTTATATAGGAAGTCCGGGTATAATATCTAATTCAAGATTAGATATGAAATTATGTCAACGATTCCTACCAACAGAACACCAATGTCAAGGCTTTTTCATCGCAAAATTGATCGCACCGTAATTAAATTTCAATAATTTCTCCAGTTAAAGTATCTAAATCGACTATTGCTATTGTTGGATTACCAGTTAAATAACCACAACATTCTCCTGGATTTACTATTAGCGTATTTTTTTCTTTTTTAATTTGTTTTTCGTGAGTATGTCCATAAATAATTAAAGAGAATACACCAGATTTGATCATTGCATTTAGTATCGTAGGATTTATGGTATGAAAAGCAATTATCTTCTTACCTTGTAGATCAAGTTCTAAAAATTCACGCTCAATTTCTACTCCAATTTCACTAAATTTTTGTTTTAAAAATAAAAGATCGCCGTCATTATTCCCATAGACCATTTTCATCGGGCATTTTAAATTTTTGAAGGACTTTGGAGCCATAAAGGGAGAAATTATATCGCCAGCATGAATGACAAGTTCTACACCTCGTGAATTAAATATATCTACAGCCTTATTCGTATTAATTATATGGTCATGCGTATCAGATATTATTCCTATTTTCATTTTTAATATCTCCATAATTCTGAATTTTATTTTTTTAATTAAAAACTATGATTATTGATTAAATTTTAATATTTTGAAAAAGATTCTAAATGAATATAATTTGAAAAAATTTAAAAAATTTGATATAATGATTAATCCCACTTAGCTAATAAAATAGTTAAAATATTACTATTAAAAATTTAAACAAAATTATTTAGTTAAATTAAAAATTTAAAAATAATCATAATTATCAGGTTAATATACAATGGCTGGACAAAAAGTAAAAGTTTCGGCATTAGTTGAAGGCGGTAAAGCAAGTGCTGGGCCACCAATTGGGCCTGCTTTAGGTTCTACAGGAGTCAATTTATATCAAGTGGTCCAGAAAATTAATGAAATAACAAGCGAATACAAAGGGTTAAAAGTACCAGTAAATATCACTGTAGATAGAGAAACCAAGGAGTTTGAAGTCGAAGTTGGTATGCCACCGACAAGTGCTTTGATCATTAAAGAAGTAAAAGAGACCGAAAAAGGAAGTGGCGCCGCAGGCACCGATTTAGTAGGTAATATTCCATTTTCAAAAATTGTAGAAATTGCAAAAATGAAGGAAAAAGTTTTATTCGGAAAAGATCTTAAAAAAAGAGTCAAGACTATTATTGGAACATGTCAATCTTGTGGAATAACGGTTGATGGAAAAGTAGCAAAAGAAATTATTAAAGAAATTAATGATAATAAATACGATGAAATGATAAAATAAAATATTATTTGAAAAAAATAAAGAGATGTAATAATTGCCAGTTAATTCAGATATTATCAAAAAAGCTGTAAAAGAAGCAAAAAATAATCGAAATAAAGGAAATTTCGTTCAAACATTAGATTTATCAATTAATCTAAAAGAAATTGACTTAAAACAACCAAAAAATAGGATAAATACAGAAATAATCTTGCCACATGGCCCAGGAAAGGATATTAAGATTTGCGTTTGTACAACGAGTGGTGATTTTGCTTTACGTGCAAGGCAAGAAGGACTTACTGTTTTAGACAAGGATGCATTATTAGAACTACAAAAGAATAAAAAAGAAGCAAAAAAAATTGCAAAGCAATTCGATTTCTTTATAGCTAGTGTAGAAGTAATGCCAATAATAGCAAAAAGCTTGGGACCTGTGCTAGGACCTCAAGGAAAAATGCCCTTAGGCCCGCCAAAAGGTTCGGGTATCGTCCCACCTACCACAAATATCAAACCACTCATAGAAAAATATAAAAAGACAATTAGATTAAAAATGAGAAAATCACTCCAAATTAACTGCCCTGTAGGAAAAGAAGATATGGACGATGATCTAATCACAGAAAATATTTTAGCAGTCATTACATTTTTAGAAAATAATCTTGAAAAAGGTCTTAAAAATATTAAAAGCATTTTTATAAAAACAACAATGGGCCATTCAGTTAAAGTAAAAATATAATGAGGGCATGATCAAAATGATGGAACAAAAATTGAAGCAAATATCGGAATATAAAATAAAAAAAGTAGAAGAAATAAAAGATATTCTGACGAACTATCCAGTAATTGGATTTGCCCATATTTCCCAAATTGGGTCAAAAATGCTACAAGAAATTAGAAAGAACCTTAGAGGCAAGATTGGGATTAAAATTGTTAAAAATAACTTATTAAAAATTGCATTGGATGAAGTCCAGCGTGAAAATGTCTCAAAATTGAAGGATTATCTAGAAGGTTCTACTGCCTTAGTTTATACAAAAGAAAATCCTTTTAAATTAAAATTAGAAATTGAAAAAAACCGGTCTATGGCACCTGCTAAAAGTGGGACAATAGCACCAATAGACATTTTAATTGAAAAAGGAGACACAGGATTTTCACCAGGCCCAGTAATTACTGAACTTAATGAAGTAGGGTTGAAAACACGTATTAAAGGTGGTACTGTATGGATTCAAGAAGATGCAATAGTGGTCAAAAAGGGTGAAGTAATATCACCTATGCTTGCTATTGTATTATCAAGACTTGATATTCGTCCCATTGAATTAGGACTAGATTTGTATACTGCGTATGATGGAGAAATTTATACAAAAGAGGATCTAAACATTGATTTTGAGGGAATAGTAAATAATATTTCCACTGCTATAAGGTGTGGCCATAATCTAGCCGTTCAAATTGGGTATGCTACACCAGATACTATAATACCAATTATCCAAAAGGCTTATTCTCAAGCAAGCAGTTTAGTAATTCAAGCAGGAATTATAATAAAAGATTTTATAAATGAAATATTAGCAATAGCAAATGTTAAAGCTATAAATATCGCCAAAGAAATTATTAAAATAAACCCCGATGCTTTACCAAAAGAGTTAGTTGATTCATTATCTAAAAGCTCATCAGAAATATCCAGTAAAGAGGTATCTGAAAAAGATTCCACAAAAAAGGATGAAACCAGTCCGGGGTTAGGGGGCCTTTTCGGTGATTCAGAACCCGAAAAAGAGAAAGATGATGAATCATCTATAAATTTAGGTAATATGTTTGGTTAAAAATGGAGGTAAAAAATTATGGAGTATATATATGCATCTTTAATTTTGCATCAAATTGGAAATGAAATAACAGAAGATAAAATTGAAAAAATTTTAACAGCTGCAGGAGCGCAAATAAATAAAGCTCAAATTAAAGCAGTAATCGCTTCTTTAGAAGGTGTAAATATCGATGAAGCTATAAAAAGTGCGGTACTTGCAGCCCCTACAGCTACGGCTACGCCTGCAGAAACAACTGAAGCAAAAGCTGAAGAAAAAAAGGAAGAGAAAAAAGAAGAAGAAGAAAAACCTGAGGAAGTACAAGGGTTAGGCGCCTTATTTGGTTAATCAATTTAAAATTTTTAGTATAAAAACATCACTTCTTCTGTTTTTTCTCTAAATAGGGACATTAGTTGCTTCTGCAGGTTTGTTTTTATTTTTAAAACTTTAAAAATCAAGATAAATTAAACAAAAATAGTTATAATGATAAACATATCAGTCCAAAAAAAATTCTTTAATAGAATAGGTTTACCAACAAAATTTTTTTAATTAAATTAATTTTAAAAAGGTTATTAATTAAAAACTATTTATTCAATTAGAATTACTGGTTTACCAGGAATTGCTAGATCTGCTTTTTTATCAGAGACATCTTTTTCTTTTAATATTTCGACATCAGCTATAAATTTATTTGAGATCCTATCTTTTATTAAATTATAAAAGTTAAATTCATCATCGTGTTTTAACTTAACTGGTGGTAGAATTCTTGGGTTCTTTTTTATTTTTGAAACTATAGAATTTACTGTTTTTCCAAATTGACGAAATTCAGTTTGCATAATTCGTTTCATTAAGTCCTTTTGTTGGGTACCAGATTGTAATTCATTGGATATCAGGTCAAATAATGAAAATTTCCATTCTTTTGCCACAATAATTTTAATTTTTTTAATTTTTTCAATTTTTATTATTTTCAAAATTTTTTTAATATCATTAATAAGATCTTGAAGCAAATTCCATTTATATTCAATGTCGTCATTGATATATTGTGCGTTATATTCAGGCCATTTCTCTAAGCTAATAAAACCTGAATGCCCGGTGCGTTCCCAGACTTCCTCGCAAAGATGCGGAACAAAAGGTGCTAATAATAAAGTTATTTTTTCAATACATTCATTATAAATAATTTTATTTACTGATCCTGCTGAATAATTTCTAAATTCATCAATAAATTGAATTAAAAGATTAGCTGCATCCCGAAGCTGTAAATTGTCGATATTATTTGATACATCTCGAATGGTTTTATGAAGATGAAATTGAATAAATTGGTCATCTATATTTTGATTATCATGAAATTGTGAAGGTTTCTCCAGCAATAAAGTAAAAATTTTATTGATGTATTTCCATATGGATTCAACTCCTTTATCTGACCATTCCATTTCCTTACTGGGATTTGCCCAGTAGAGAATGAAAAATCGTGCAGTATCGGCACCATATTTTTTTATTAAAACCATTGGGTCGACTACATTTCCGAGACTTTTCGACATTTTTGCGCTTTTCATAACATATAAATTGTTGCAACTTAAGCACTTACCGTCTTTAAATTCGCCAAAATGTAGAAATTTATTACAATGTTCGCAAAATGGATGCTCTTTATTAACCATACCTTGAGTAACAAGTTTCATAAATGGTTCATCGTATTTATGGAGGCCTAAATCGCGGAGAATTTTTGTAAAGAACCGAGCATATAATAAGTGTAGTATAGCATGTTCAATTCCACCGATATACTGATTTACTGGCATAAAATATTCAATAATTTTCGGGTCAAAAATTTCATTTTTATTTTTTGGGTCACAGAACCTAAAGAAATACCAAGATGAGTCCACAAATGTGTCCATAGTATCTGTTTCTCTTCGTGCATTTCTGCCGCATTTTGGGCATTTACATTTAATAAATTGCTCGGAAGTTTCCAGTGGATTGCCTGATCCCGTAAATTTTATATCTTTAGGCAATTTAACAGGTAAATCTTCATAAGGTACAGGGACTATTCCGCATTTTTCGCAATATATAATCGGGATAGGAGTGCCCCAATATCTTTGTCTTGAAATTAGCCAATCTCTTAATTTATAATTAATTACTTTTTTACCTTTTCCCATTTTTTCCAATTTTTCAGAAATTAACTCAATTGCTTTTCTATTTTCAATTTGATTAAATTCTTTTGAATTAATAAGATAACCATCGCCTTCATATGCCCTAGACATTTTTTCTTCATTAAGGTCATAATTAAATGGTTGAATAACTACCTTGATAGGAATTCCGAACTTTTTTGCAAATTCAAAATCTCTCTGATCATGAGCAGGTACAGCCATAATAGCTCCTGCACCATATTCATAAATTACAAAATTTCCAACATAAACAGGAATTTTTTCGTTATTAATTGGATTAACAGCATATTTTCCTATAAACATACCTTTTTTTTCAACAGTTAGAGAAGTTCTTTTAAACTTTTCCTCACGCATTGTTTCTTCATAAAATTTCTTAAATGGCTCTTCATATTCTGTATTCTTTACCCATTCTTCCACCAGTGGATGCTCAGGTGCAAAGACCATGAAAGTACATCCGTACAAAGTATCAGCGCGTGTAGTAAATATTCTGATCTTTTCTTTAGTGTCTAAAATTTCAAACTCTATTTCTGTCCCTTCGCTACGACCTATCCAATTTCTCTGCATTATTTTAACTTTTTCAGGCCAATCTAATTCGTTCAATTTGTATAATAGTTCGTCAGCATAATTTCGGATCTTAAAAAACCACTGGTCTAGAAATTTTTGAATTATTGGGGTAGAACATCGCCAACAAACTCCATTAATTACTTGTTCATTAGCAAGTACTGTTTTACATGAATTACACCAATTGACATATGCCCGCCTTCTGTAAGCTAACCCTTTTTCAAATATTTTTAAAAAGATCCATTGATTCCATTTATAATAATTTTCATCATGACTATATATCTCTCGTTTCCAGTCATAACTTAATCCTATCCGTTTTTGTTGGCTTTTGATTTTAGCTATATTGTCATTTGTCCATTTTTCAGGATCAATTCCGTGTTGAATAGCTGCGTTTTCCGCGGGAAGACCGAAACTATCATATCCCATTGGATATAATACATTATAACCAGTCATCCGTTTATATCGAGCAAAACAGTCACCTATTGAATAATTTCGGAGATGACCAATATGTAAAGTAGATGATGGATAGGGGTACATCTCTAGACAATAGAACTTCTTTTTCTTTGAATCTATTTTAACTTCAAATATTTTATTATCGGCCCATCTCTTTTGCCACTTTTTTTCGATTTTCTCTGGATCATAAATAATAGTGTTTGTTTCTTCTGAATCCATATTCATACACCATTATAGATAAAGTAATTGATATAAAATTTCTAGTATTTCGAGAGAAATTAAGTTCGTGAGAAATTAAGAGGTTTGCTAGTTTAAATCTTGTGGTATTAAAAGTTTTTAAACTTTAATAATTAATTCGAGAAAAAGTTAAAAGATGTTAAGCTTCAAAAATAATTAAATTAATTGAAATAAATATAATAATTAAATACTCAATATCATATAATATCATCTAACCATAAACTCTTTAAATCTTGCTTATTCTATAGATAATAAAGATATTTCTATTATTTATAAGAAAAATAGTTTCACTTTAATAATTGGTACTAATCTTGAATCAATAAATCTATTAGAAAAACAACTCTTTTTTGAGTTTAATCTTATTTTTTAAATTTCTTTTTTAAGAAAACTTTAATTTTTCTTTCAAAGTTTTAAAACTATTTTTTCAATATTTATTTTAATTTTATAGGTTATTAGTTGTTTATTTTTATAATTTAATGAAACATAAAATATTCAAATTAATTATAGTTCTTTTTTAACGGATATATTATTTTATATATGACCTATATTTTTGAATTATTCTTATAAAAAAAGGAATTATTGAAAAAAGAGAGTAAACAAAAATTTAAAGTATAAAAATTAGGATTTATTTGGATAATTTTATTAGAATGATTGGTTATTCAGATGAGTTTAAATAAAAAAGATTTACGGAAGAAATTCGGGAAAAATAAATATGAAGTAGAATTATTTAGAGAGAAGGGATTTGTTAGGTTAAGATGTCCAATATGTGGAGATTATTATTGGACATTGGATCCAGATAGTAAAAATTGCGGTGATACATTGTGTATAGGAGGATATAAGTTTTTGGGGAAGAAAAAAAATGGGTGGGATTTTCATGAAACAATAAAAAATTGGTGTAATTTTTTTGAGGAACATGGACATACGCGAATAGATGAATTTCCAGTCGTTGCGCGTTGGAGAGACGATTTATATTATACTATTGCAAGTATTACATTATTTCAAAAATCAGTTTTACAAGGCGCGGTACCACCTGCAAATCCGTTAATCGTACCGCAACCATGTATTAGATTTGGAGGGAAAGGATTTAATGACATTGATAATGTAGGGAAGACTGGAAGACATCTCAGTAGCTTTATAATGGGAGGTCAACATAGTTTTAATTCGGAAAAATTAAGAAATATAGGATCAAATGGCTATTGGATGGACAGGTGTATAGATTTAGACTTTAAATTTATTACAAAAGAAATGAAGGTACCAGAAAATGAAGTTACACTTAGAGAGGATATTTGGATTGGGGGAGGAAATTTCGGACCGTGCCTTGAATCTTTTAGTAAAGGGCTTGAGATTGTTAATAGTGTGTTTATGCAATATGAAATTTTACCAGATAATAGTTTTAAACAAATGGACATGACAGTTGTTGATGTAGGCTGGGGAATTGAAAGAGTAGGTTGGTTTACATTAGGGACTCCAACGATTTATGAAGCTACATTCGGTCCAGTCCTTGAAAAAATGAAAAGGTCAACGGGTATTTCAATTGATGAACGAATCATCAATAAATATACCATATTATCCGGATTATTAAATGTAGATGAAGTAAATGATGTTAATTTAGTTAGAAAAAAGATCGCAAAAGAAATTGGAATTGATTATTATGAAATGGAAAAATTATTGGGCCCATTAGAAGCGCATTACGCGATTTGTGACCATTTAAGAACACTTGTTTTTACAATCGCTGATGGAGCTATTCCTTCAAATGTTGGCGGTGGGTATAATTTAAGAGTTATTTTAAGAAGATGTTTTAGTTTAAAAGATTATTATTCGCTTGATAATATTGATTTACTTGAAATTATGTATGACCATTTGAAATATCTTAAAAAAACATATAAAAGAGTAGAAGATGCAGAAGAAATTTTAAAGCCAATTTATGAGATTGAAAAAGAGAGATATAAAAATACCTTAAAGACAGGAAAAAAATTTATTAGGTCATTAATAAGAAAAAATGAGAAGTTAGATGTAGATAAGATTATTGAATTGTACCAATCAAGAGGAATTCCACCAGAATTGATTGAAGAAATTGCAAAAGACGAAAATTGTGAAATTGAAATCCCTGGAAATATTTATCTTCTTATTGATGAAAAACGCAATAAGCAGCAAGAAATAGAAAAATCTATGGGTATTAAAGAAGTATTAAAGGAGAAAATTAAAGGAATTCCAGATACCCAATTAGCATATTATGATGACCACACAATTTTAACATTTCAATCGAATATTATCAAAAATATTGAAGGAAAATATATAATTTTGGACAAAACATATTTTTATCCAACAGGGGGAGGACAACTAAATGATACTGGTAAAATAAATGAGTCTAAAGTAGTTAATGTAGAAAAAATTGGAAATGTCGTTGTACATATACTTAAAAAACCAAATACCAAATTAGTGGCAGGAGAAAAAGTTGAATGTAAAATAGATAAAGATAGAAGATTTGCATTAGTCAGACATCATACAGCAACTCATATAATAAATGCAGCTGCTCGTAAAGTATTAGGTAAACATGTGTGGCAAGCTGGTACTGAGAAAACTCCTGAACATGCAAGATTAGATATTACTCATTTTAAAAATTTAACTATGGAAGAAATATGGGAAATAGAAGATTGGGCTAATAAAATTGTTATGGAAAATCGGGCACTTACAAAAAAAGTCCACGAACGAGTAGAAGCGGAAAAAAAGTATGGATTTAGGTTATATCAAGGGGGCGTTGTTCCGGGAAAAGATATTAGAATAGTATCTATTGCAGATTGGGATGATGAAGCATGCGCGGGACTACATTTAAATTATACCGGAGAAGTCGGACTTATAAAGATCAAGAATGCAAGAAGAATTCAGGACGGTATTGTCAGATTAGAATACGTTGCAGGTATTCCTGCAATTCGATTTATTCATAAACAAGAAAAAATATTAAAAGACACATCTAATCTGTTAAGCGTGAGAGAAGATGAACTTTTGAAAACAACTAAAAGATTTTTTGAAGAATGGAAATCATTACAAAAAGAAAAAAGGGCACTACTAAAAGATATCGCCTTAAAAATGTTGGACGAATTGAACCAAAATGCAATAAAAATTAACGAATCAAAATTTGTCATTAAAATATTTGATAATAAAGAAATAAATGATATGATTGTCATTGGAAATGAAATAATTAATTTTGATCAGAATTTTATATTAGAATTTATAGCAAAAAGTCAAAAATTAAATATTATTCTTATGACAAGCAAAAAATTGACATCAAAAGGTTTTAATTGCGGAAAAGCGATTAGAAATATACTCAATAAATTTGGTGGCGGTGGCGGTGGAAAAGATAATCTGGGACAAGGAGGAGGTATTAATATAGCACATCTTAATGAAATAGAAAAATATTCAATAGATTATATTAGTAATTTACTTCAAAAAATTTAAAAATATAAGAATTCAAGTTTTAATTAACAAATAAACAATATATAGACCAATAAAATTACAACTTTTAATTTGTTTAAAATAGGTGTTAATAATTTCGGAACAAAAAACTAAAAGATGGGTTAGAAAATGGGAACCACATAAACATTGTACAGTCTGTGGGCTGGCAATGGAACCTGACCCAGATAATGATTTTTGTAGTTCTGAATGTGAAACTAAATATCGCAAATGGGAAAAAAAGCAAAAGAAAAAAGATAAAACTTTTACCTATATAATGATTGGGTCCGTAGTTTTAATTATAGTAATTATGATAATAAATTTCACTTTAATGGGCGGCTAATTTTTTAAGGAACTTACTTTTTCTTTTAATGCTTTCACACCAATTTCTAGCGATTCATTGACAATTTCATTTGCATTAGGAATTTCTATATTTGAAAAATTAAGTTCGATATTAATATTTACAGTTAACTCTTCTAATTTCTCTAAAACAATTTCTAAATTAAAATCATCAACAAATTTTGGATTTATTTTTGAAAAAATATAATTGCGGATTGTATCTTCAGTATATTTAATAATTTCTAACAGTTCTTCCTCATTTAAATCAGGAACCCCAATATTAATAGACTCTTTATTCATTTTAAGCATAAAATTTTTACATTGGATTTTGGAAATCTTGCGGTTGAGTAAATTGTTGAATTGACTTCTGAAATTTATCCTTCATGGCTTCATATTGCTGGTTAATACGTTCAATTTGTTTGTTAACAGTTTTTAACCTCATATTTAATAATTCTTCTTTTTCTTTCAAATCTTGGATTGCTTTATCGATATCATTAACTTTGATTAAAATAGCACCGGCATTCTTATAAACTTCAGTATTAGGGTTTTTTTCTTTAGTGGTTTCAAGTTCTGAAATGGCATTTTCTATTGTTGCTTTTTGAATTTCCCACTGACTTTTTTGACTATTAAATGTCCTGATTCTTTGTTCTGTTTGAATTAATTGCTCATATTGGTTTTTTAGTTGTGGAGGTAGTTTCATCATAAATAATAACACCATATATTTTTTGGATTAATAAAACGAATACTCTTTATTTTTTTTAATTATTTGTATTCATAATATAATTAATATTTAATGATTTCTATTTATAATTAGACATTATTATAATTGATTAATTGTTTCATTAATAATTTGTAAAGAAATAGTAAACCATTTTAGATAAGAATTGATTACAGCTCTTAAATTAATAAAATCTTTTGAATTAATGGATAATTTTAATTGTTTATCTATTAATTTTGCTGACACAATAGACCGGTCATTTGGAGATGAATTTGTTTCAGGTAATATTGTATTATAGATTATTTTTGCATGTTCATAATCTTTAAAATCAATATCAATTTTTAATGAAATTTTTTCAATTAAATCTCGCATAATAATACCTACTTTAATTTAAAATCTTTAATAATAATTCTAGGGCCAAGCATTTCTAAATTTTTTTTACAAAATATAATGTTAATTTTTGAATTAATTTTAATAAGATAGATGTAAATTAATTTTTCACTTGATTTTATTGGAGTTTCATGTTTTATTCCGTTTCTATAATTTATCTTTTTTAATGGTAATGGACTAATAATAAAATTTGTATTAAAAATTTGGGCTAAATTTTCGCCTAATAGTGTAATTTTTTTATCTTTTTGTATTGCTCTTATTTCTATTTTAGAATTTTTATTAACAATCTTGCGTTTTAATTTTTCATAACCTAAGAAAATTCCTTGAATGTATATTTCGAGAGGATGAAATTTACCTTTAATCCCATCAATTTTAAAAAAGCGAATTCTTGACGGATTTCCTTTTAATGAATCGATTAATATAATTAAATTGGAATTTAATTCATTTGCCTTAATAATGAGATCCTTAAGACTGCTCCTACCTCTATTAAATTTTATTGAATTTGGTATTAAATTTGTTAAAAATTTACACAAAATACGAGTTGGGGGTTTTGGTCTTCTTGAAGTTGTAATAATTATCAAATAATTGCCTTTTAAAATTATATTATGGATTAAATGTCGATCATTTCCTCAAGATTCTTTTAGATCTTTTTCCTTCAGCAGTTTCTAATACCCAAGCACCACCAGTCATTACATGGCCACATTTTTGACATTCCCATATGCCACTAGATTTTCTTTTTACAGCTTTTACTCTACAAATAGGACATCTGAATTTTGATCTTGATTTTAATTCAATTGTTTTTACTCTTTTTCTAAGAGTAGCACCATATCTCGTTCCAAACCGACCGGTCATTAAGACCTTTTTTGTTCTTCTTGTCATTTTATTATACATCCATATTATTGGAATAATTGTACTTTTTCAAATTAATAACAAATCTTAAAAATATTTTGTTGTGTCGTAAAATTAACTCTATAATTAAAGGAAAGTACAAAATAAATAAAAATTAAAAAAAAATTTCTATTCAAAATCTTTAATGCATTCAATTACTTTGTTTCTCAACATATCGACTTTTGATAAAGCCATTTCCATACCTTTAAGTATTTCTTCTTTTGAAAAGTGTCCGCTTAAACCTTTTTGAAGTGATATCAGCTCGTTATTTTTATTAAAAGTAAAGGTAATTCGTGAGTCGAGTGCTAATTCTTCTTTTTCATCAGGGTCTATGAAAAGGGTTTTACCAATTTTACCAATAGAAATGCTAACAGGAATATCATTAACTTCAACTTTTTTCCACGAATTAATAAAATTAACTTCCTTTTTACCATTTTCAGATTCTATTATTTCATATTCAGGTATTTTAAGAGAGCTTAATGCTGTAGTTAATGCTAATTCACCTGCATCAAATAAATTGCCGTCAAAACTGATTGCGTATATGTCCCCAAAAATAATGTAAACGATCTCACCTTCAATTATACATAAGGTTGTTTTATCGATAATATCAGAATGTCTAATCCCTCTATCGCAAACTCTTGCAACTTCAATAGCAAATGCGCTCGGCGGACCTGATTCAAAATGTGATGATGCCAAAGGTAGTAATTCAGCATTGATTGTAACTACTCCAGAATCTGGACTGTCAGGATATGGAGGCCCAGCTGAAACTTTTATACCGATAATAACAATAGTATTTCCGATAGTAACTCGGGCAGAAGCTTCTGCTTTTTTAATTATATCTTTCTCTATTTTAATTTCTCTAAATTCGTCTAATGCCCTACCATCAAGTCTTTTACCTTTTGATAACAATTCTTTAATATAATTTTTCTCAATTTCAGGTATAACATCATATGAACTCATATACTTATGCCTCCTTTTTATTGTCCTTTTCAATAATTTCTTTAGAATATCTTTTATGAAGTGCTTCTATTTGTTTATTGAAAATAATCTCGCACGCATCATAGGCTAAATTAATGCATTGCTGGAATTCTTCGTTTGTCAGTATTCCATCAAATTGAATCAATGAAACTTCTTTTAATGGATATAATATTGCTATTGGTAAATCACCTTCGCCAAATTGGTCTTCAACATTATTTAAATCTACAATTAATTTGCCATCAGCTTTACCAATTGCCACTGCAGAAACTAATCCGCGCATTGCAATTCCAGCATCAGCTAATGCTAGCGAAGCAGCGTTAATACTTGCGCATCTTGTGCCCCCATCAGCTTGAATTACTAGAATAGTGCATTCGATCATAGTTTTAGGATAATAATTTAGAAATATTGCAGGTTCCAAAGCCTGCCCAATGACCATAGATAATTCATTTTCTCTTCTACTAGGTGCGGGGCTTTTTCTCTCATCAACTGAAAATGTAGCCATTCTATATAAACATCTAAAAACAGCTTTATTTGATTCAGCTAAATGACGTGGATGTACCTCTCTTGGGCCATAAACAGAAGCTAGTATTTTATTACCGCCCATTTCCACATAAGCTGAACCATTTGCTTTGGGTAAAACACCTACTTCCATTTTAATAGGTCTTAAATCATTTAATTTTCTCCCATCCACTCTAATGTTATTTTCATCTATTAATTTTTCAGGTTTTTCTAACTTAATTAACTCCATTATCAACATCACTCCGTTTCTTTTCTTTTTCAATAAATTCTTTTATACGATCAGTTAAACCCAATGTGTGTGCTTCTCTCTCAATTTTCCTAATTATTTTAACAACTAAAAATTCGTCCTCAAATTTATTTCCTTGAAGCCAAATTACCCCATTTTGACCAATTTTAAATTTACAATGGGTATAATCTTTTATTAAATTAATCATAGAACCTCTCCTACCAATCAATCTTGGGACTTTAGTAGGTACCATATGAATTAACCGACCACCTTTTAATTTACCCAGTCCTTTATTTCGTACTGATAAAACAGGATCTCTTGTCCTATTAAAAGATATTATTTCTGCATAAATAGTATCACCAATGTCAATATATTGTCTAATATCGTCTCTAAGGGGGTTAAATGGTCTATTTAGGTAATTTGTTGCGTGTAAAGTCGCAATATAAGGTGAAAAAATGTCAACTTTCCAAGATACAATAGATGTATTAATTACCATTCCTATAACAGAATCACCCACCTTGGGTATATATGGTCCTTTAATTGGAATTACATTAACATACTGCCCTTTTATTTCTAATAAACCTAGAGTTGCAGCATAAATCTTTTTATCAGCTATATAAGTGCCTATACCTGCTTTATAATTTCCTTCATTAAGTAATTCACCAGGCATTACTAATTTTCTACTTGGTTCTTCTTCTTTTTCACTTTTGGTTTCATTATTTCCAATTTCGGATTTTATTTTATTCTCTTCGTCTTTATTCAAATTATTTAATTCTCCATTTTCGTTGAAATTGTCTTCATCAAACATGATTTTCACTACAGTAACTTTTATTGTTTAAAAAATAAAAGGAGTGTAAATATTTGGTATATAGGTAATCCAATCGAATTATTGTTATAATCTTTTTAATTCAAATTTTCCTTTTGTTAAATTATTCATGTCATCAATTAATTTCTGTTGTAGTCCAGAAGGAAGTTGGACAATGACAATCCATGAACCATCTTTTTGCCATTCATCTTTTTCAATTGTCCCATATTTTTCAATTATTCCATATGATTTTGCAGAAAATTTACTTGGAATTTTTAGAGCAATTCGTAATACTTCTAATCTAATGGGAATTATAGAAGAAATTTTTGAGACAACATTTTCTGCTTGCTTTTTAATATCCAAAAATGGATCGATATGGACTTTAGCTTCTTCAATAGCTCTCTCGATTCTTGCCGGGGGATGCGGGAGATTTTTTGTGGGGTCAATACTATTTTTAATCAAATAATTAATTAATAATTTCCTTTTTTCTTCCAGTAACCTTTTCCTTCGTTCTTTTGTAAGCTGAATATTTCCTTCTTTTAGAATTTTATCTGCTATTTTAAATACATCATCAGTGCCAAAAATATCAATTAAATCTTCAACATTTGCCCTTTCTCCACGCATGACATCTTCAAATATAGTGTATCCAATAAGTACATTAGATAAATCAATGTCTTTTCCATCTCGATATTCCCAAGATTTATCAGGGTCTACTATTATTTCAAATTTCAACCCTTTTTCTTCATAACTTGCAATTATATTTTTTCCAATATCTATTCTTTTATCTCCACGAATACCCGACAATACATCCTAACTTCCTAAAAATTATAATAAAAATTATAATTTATCAACATAATTTTTCAATTCGTCTGGGGGCAAAATCTTGAATGTTTTATCCGATGCATCAACTAAAGCTATTTCAGCTTTTGAGGGGTCTAATTCTTCATCAAGAATAGATTTCAAACATTTCAAAGTTAAAAGTATTGCTTCATCCTTTGATAAATCTTTTTTATATTCTTTTTCTAAAATTTCTCTAACGCTTTGTGCCCCTGCTCCAATTGCTGTTGCGTAATATCCCCAATATGCACCTGAAGGGTCAGTCATATAGATGCTTGGCCCATCAACATCATCAACACCGGCAATTAAAAGAGAAACTCCAAATGGGCGTACTCCAGCATATTGTGTATATTTCTGTTTTAATTCACAAACTTTTTTTGTCAGTCTTTTTACACTTATTGGTTCATCATAAGTGAGAAGATTAATTTGACATTCGATTCGAGCTTGATCTATTAAAACTCGAGCGTCAGCTGTTAACCCAGCAATTGCACACCCGATGTGATTATCTATTTTAAATATTTTTTCAATAGAATCTGGTTCTTGTAAATCTAATATTCTTTTTTCCACAACAAGAACCACTCCATCTTTATAACATATACCTATAGCAGTAGTCCCTCTACGGACTGCTTCTATTGCATATTCAACTTGAAATAATCTACCATCAGGACTAAAAATTGTAATAGCTCGATCATATCCTAGACCAGCTGGTGTAAACATTTTATATTTTCACTCCAATTATTTTTTAATATTATTATTTAAACTATTTTTGTTTTTTTATCGATCTAATTCTATATATTCGAATCATGTATAATTATCTTTTAATGTTAATTTTTGATCGATTCTTTTATTCGAATATTTAATATTTTGTTCATCAATAATTTTATTTTTTTGGTTTGTTTTGAATTCTTATTATTTTTTCTTTAAATTTAAATTTTATTAATACTTCTTTATTAAATCTCCTAATTCCCAAATATAATTAAATTATAAGTGAATCGGCTCATTAAAAATAAAAATATTAAATAATTTTAATAAAAATTGATTTATTTAGTATAAATCGACACATTATAAAAAGAGTAACTAATCTTGTATTATATATAAATAAAATACAAAAAGACTACTACCAACTAAACTTAACATCATTTCAGTAGGGGCTAAAGGAAAATCAAACATAAAATATATAAATATTGCTAAGACAACCAATAGAAAAATCGTAAATCCCCAGCCAATAACTTGTCTTTTATATTCTAAATAGTTTGCTAACGCTAAATAAGCAAAAATAAAAGTACCAATCGAAAATAATACCCTTAAAAAGCCAAAAAAAAGTGGATTTACAAGTTCAAGTATATCAGAAAGTTGAGAATAATATATTTTAAACAAAATTAAGACTAAAATTAGAATAATTGAAAGAAAACTGCACAAAATATAAGTAACTTTCATCATCTTTTTCTCTTTAACTTTAGATTCATCGTTTGATCTTGCTTTTTTTTCCTTGATAGTCATAAGATAATCACTAAAATTATGCCTTTTTCCTTTTATTTTATTTCAATTAAATAGTAATTGATCATTGTCAATAGAAAAATAAAAATCTTTTTCTCTTTAGTTTGTAATTTTCTAAGGAAAAAAGCAAATTTATGATTCAAAAATATTCAAATTGGTCAGAAGATAATAGATTTAAAATTTAATTTATAAACATAAAATCAATTTTAGAGAAACTGTCGATTAAATACTGTTAGATATTATATTGTTAGATATTAGTTGTTCGTTTTAATTTACTTATTTTATAAAAAATTTGTTTAAGTTTATATATAAAATTAGAATGAAAAAAAATAGAATTAAAATAAAAATTATACACAAAAAGACATTTAATTTCAACAACATTCAAGAGTATAATTGAATAAAATTGAAAAATTAGTGAAATAATTAAATATAAGAGGTAGTGAATATATCAAATAACCTTTATAATATTTTTATATTCCCAATTAGCAAATTTCAAGTGATTTAATTATTTACAAAACTTTATAAAATCTATTTTACTTAAATATCATTGAGGTAAAATGCAAGATTTTCTAACATTAATGGTAAGTTTATTTCAATTTTTTGCGACGTATTCGAATATTACATTACTTTTAGCAGGGTTATCAGCGGGGTCGTGGTTTTTTATCAGAATATTTCAGGGTAAAAGAGAAGAAGATGAAAAGGTAAGATGGACAGAAATTTTAGCAAGTATTTTGGGTATTATCGTAGGTATTTTTGCTACGGGCGCGGGGTTCATTTTATGGTCAAATTCCATTGCTTCATCTGGAGCAGCTCATACATCAACAATTGTATTATTAATTATTGTTGGACTTGGATTGTTATTAAAACCAATTAATGACCTGCCGTGGGCTGCTATTATTGGTATTATTGCTGGACTGATTGTAATTTCATTGATAGCGTTTCAGTTTAATTTTGTCTTGAATTTTTTCCAAGGACTTGGATTTAATCCGACATGGGTTATGATAATAATATATGTCTTGATCTTATTGTTCTGTTATATGGCATTTAAATTAATTGAAGACATTGGAAAATTAATGGGAAAGGTATTAGGATGGGGTCCATTACAATTATTTGTAATGTTTCTTTGTATATTTGAGGCGTTCTTACTAACGATTCCATCACCATATCCTGGATATTGGGCGTTATCAACATTTTTTGGATACTAATTTAAACTTTTTTTTACTTTTCATATTTAAACAAATAATTTTATTTAAAAAATCGGCTCAATTTTTTATATAAGTAATCTTTTTTTATCTGGATGTCATTCTTTCTAGTGTAAATTACCACGAATTTACCAAGAAATATTAATATTATGAAAAACAAAATTAAATTACTTTTTAAAAAAAAGAGAATAAAATTGAGGAACTTCAATGCCACATGGAATTATATTGGCTAAATGGGATGACCAAATAGGTCTTGGTGCTTTGTTAGAAGCTCAGTTTCCCCCTGAAGGGTTATTTTCGATTTCTACTGAAGATTTAATGACTATTTATACATTTCACTCGATGGGTGGTTTAAAAAGTGGGTTTTTAATGATTTCTCGTAAAGATCTTAATGTTGCCAGCTATTTTTTTGATTTAAGAGATGAGCTAAACGCGTGTTATTATTTGTCGCTTATTTTAACAGAAAAAGAAAACGCATTAGAATATCAAAATTTTTTAACAGAAAATGCGTTATTATTAATACCATTAATTAAAAATAACGATTATCAAAAAATAGAAACACGTTTGGCTATTTTGTATACAAAAATTTTATTATATCATATTAAAAAATTGGTTTCTCTTGAAAAATTAAATCATAAAATTATCTCTGAAAAAGATCAAGAGATTTTAAAACTAAAAGACGAATTGGATACTTATAAATATCAAATTGAGCAACTAAAAATGTTGAAAAATTTATCAAATTCACAAAATACATTAATCGATGAAAATATACAATTAATAAAAGAACTTAAGAAAAAAGATCTGAGAATTAGGGAATTAGAAAATTATGTTAAAAATTTAAAAATGTCTGAAGAAAAATTAAATAGAGAATTGAGTAATTTGAGGACAAAAATTATTGATTTAAAAGTGGCGTGAAAAAATATAATGGAATTAAAAAAAAAGATATAAAAAGTAAATATGACCAAACAGCCGATCATTATGACTTGAGATATGAAAATATTCAAAAAGCAAAATTCAATGCTCTTTTTTATGAACTAAAAAAAATTTACGATTTTCAAAACAAAGAAATAATTTTAGATATTGGTTGTGGAACTTTAATAGTTTATGAGCAGTTTTTAAGCAAGTTAGGTCATAATTTTTACTATATTGGATTAGATTTTTCAATTATGATGTTAAAAGAGGGAATTAATAAAAATCAGGTTAAATTAAGGCATAATAATTATTCAACAATTTTAGCCGATGTTGAATATTTACCATTGAAATCAGAGAAAATAAATATTTGTGTTTCTTTAACAGTAGCGCAAAATTTAATAGATATTGAAAAACATTTAACGATTATCTTTGATATTTTAGACAAGAATAACGGGGTTCTATTAATTTCATTTCATAAAAAGTTTTTCACTTTAAAATATGTAGAAAATCTACTCAAAAAAATACAAAAAATTGATTATATTCATGTAAATTCAGAAAATTTAGAGGATTATTTATTTATAATTAGGAAATTACATTAATATTTAGTGCTATCTTTTAATATTAGAGGAAAAAGCTAGGTCATTATTCAATCTTTAAATTAATCAATAAATTTTTATAGAATACTTAGTTGTTGATATTAAATTATTTAATTAAGAAAAAATTTAATTTCATATTTAATTGAAAAAGTTTTTATAAGAAGTTCCAATTTGAAAATATTTAACTATTTTAATATAAATTAGAGTGATATCATTGGTCAAATCAGCTTATAGATATATCTCTGAGACTTGGTATAGGGCAAAAGCTAAGAATAGCCCAATTAAAGATTTACAGAGAGAGCGATTAATTAAATATCGCCGAGAGGGTTCGGTAGTTAGAGTAGACAAACCAACAAAAATATCTAGAGCAAGAGAATTAGGTTACAAAGCTAAACAAGGTTATATTATTGTACGTTCTAAGGTCAGAAGGGGCGGAAGGAGAAAATCACGACCTTCAAGAGGTAGAAAGCCGAAAAAACAAGGTGTAACTAAAATAACTATGCGTAAAAATTTAAGAAGAATAGCAGAAGAACGAGCAGCAAAAAAATACCCAAATATGGAAGTATTAAACTCCTATTGGGTAGCTGAAGACGGAAAACATAAATGGTATGAAATAATTATGGTAGACCCAAGCCATCCTGTTATAAAAAATGATCCAAAAATAAATTGGATATGTGAGAAACAGCATAGAAGAAGAGTTTTTAGAGGATTAACAGGAGCTGGTAAAAAATCTCGTGGATTATATAATAAAGGAATTGGCGCTGAAAAATTAAGGCCAAGTATTAGAGCGCACCAACGTCGTGGTACATAAAAATTTTTTAGGAAATTAATATTTTTAGCATTCATTATAAAATTTTTCTTTTGCTTTTTTAATTGTCCCCGAAACACCTACAATTTGAAACATTACTGGATTATCTTTGGGAATATATGTTGTTAAAATTAATGCAATTTTAATATAATTAAGAGATTTCACAGAACACCTGATAATCCCTTTCTTATTAACATTATCAAATTCTATTATCCATAGACCAGTTTCAGATGCACCTTTATACCCAAAGATTTTATAAATAGAGTCCCAAATTCCTTTTATAAAATTATCTTTTAAAATAGTGTTCTCAGAATAGAATTTAAATACCACAAATCGATGTTTTTCTAATTTCATTCTCCATTATTTCCTCTATTATTAATGACGCGTATATTTTTACTAATTATATTAGGGTTTTTTTTGTCTAAAGCTTGTAGGATAATTTTTTCAGGAAACTCTGAAACGGACTTTTTTGCAATGTTTTCTGGTACATCTAATAAGTATAATAAAGTCATCAAGTCCCTTGGAGCCCTTATATAATATATATGACCTGCTTTCGAGTTTGTAGTTATAATAAAATAAGATTTAGCCTTTATGATATGTTGCATAATTTTTGAATTCACCCTTAAAAATTTCGATTTTCTCCAATATGGGTCTCGAATCAATGATTTTAAAGATAACTCAAGAGCTTTATTATTATTACTTAATAATTTTGCTGTTGAATAACCATAATTATTTATACCAAAATCGTTGAGGACAATTATATCCGGTCTAGAATCTTGAATAGCCCAATGAGCAGTATTAATATCAAAACATTCAATTGCTATTAAATCATATTTTGTTCTAATGTTTTTTAATATGGACTTTAATCCTTGTATATTTTTTGCTTTAATATTTATCCTGGAATATAATTTGAATTTATCATCTTCCAAACTTCTTCTTAAATCATTAAATTCTTTTATTTTATTTAAAGGATATACAATTCCTAATCCATAGTATCCAAGATCTTTATAAAACAAAAGGTTTTTAGCAATAGAATTAAAATCGTTGTTAATATCTATTTCTACATTTAAATCATAGTATCTTAGCACTATTTACACCGAATTTACCTAATTTAAACCATAGAGTGATATTTGAATTAATTTAATAATTTAAATGATTATGTTTTATGTGTATTTTCAAAAATTTTTTATTAAATTTGAAGCAAATGATGAATCATCGTTAATTTATATGTAAAGTTTTATTATTTTCCTTGTATTCATGATTTTTAAATCTATTTTATGTAAATTGATAAGTATTTATCGTAGTTATTTTTTTATTATGGAAGGAAGATATTACTAATTACAAACCTAAATTATAAGGATTTAATTATGAATAATTCCAAAAATAAAAAAAAGAGGAAAAAACCATATATAGCTGGATTAGCAGCTCTAGAATTTAAGGTACAGTATGACTGGGAATATAAAGAGGCGAAAAATTTATATGAGAATGCATTTTTTGAAATACCAATTGATAGAATAATTTTTAAAGATTGTATTAAAGGAATGGATAAATTACCTGAAAATTTCGTTGATTTAATTATTGCAGACCCACCATTCGGAATAAATTTTGATGGAAAAGGTTCTCAATATAATAGAGATTCAGGATTTGTAATTGAAGGATATAATGAAGTTCTTAAAAATTATAATAATTTCACATTGAATTGGATCTCAAGACTCCCTCGAATTATGAAGGAAACAGCGAGTGCATTTATTTTTTCTGGGTGGAATAATTTAAAGGATATATTAATAGCTATCGAACGAGCTAATTTAAAAGTAATCAATCATATTATATGGAAATATCAATTTGGAGTTTTTACCAAAAAAAAGTTTGTCACAAGTCATTATCATATTTTATTCGTGGTAAAAAACCTAAAAAAATATTTTTTTAATAAGATTGAGCATTATCCACTGGACGTTTGGGAAATTCCAAGGATATATCGACCTGGACAAAAAAAGAACAGTACTAAATTACCAGAAAAATTAGTTATGAAGTGCATCGATTTTTGCTCTAAACCAGGAGATTTGATTTTTGATCCATTTATGGGAAATGGTACAACAGCATATTGTGCTAAATCTAGGTTCAGACACTTTTTGGGGTTTGAAATTAATAAAAATATGAAACAAATGTTGAAACAAGTCATAGAAAAAACAAAAGCTGGAGAATTATATCAACCTTATAAAACATTTCTTCCCAGCAAAGAAGAAATAATAAAAAAATATCCTCATTTAAGAAAATTAATAAATAATGGTCGTAATATAAAAGTTTGATTAAGCAAAAAAAATTATCTAACATTATTTTTATGAGAAATATAATTTATTAACAACGAAAAGTCTAAATATTTATTATTTTTCTTACTAATTTACAATTCTTCTTTAATATATTATGCTAAAATGGAAAAGTATTATGAATATTTATATTAATGTTAACCGATTACAAATCTATTTAATCAAAGATATCCAAAAACTTAAGGTGTATGGAAAACTTTTTTAGCTTTTTCAATTTAAAGAATTATGCAAATATATCAATTAACATAAACAGATCTAATTTTAAATTTGGGAAATGAAGACACGATCGCCCCAGGCTGAAACTTAGAATTAATGATGAAATCGCAACGATCTGATCCCTTAATTATGAATTTACGATATTTATGATTTGATATAAATAATTTTTCCAGTTATCTTAAAATATATATGATATTTTCTTATATTGAGATATTTCCATTTGCTTTTATCTATTAAGGCTTTAATTTAGAAAATTTTTTGATATTTTTATTTTGATATTAAATTGTTCTAATAAAATTATTAAGTTTGAATTCATCTTTTAAATTGGTCAAAAATGAAATTAATTGATGGACTTAAAACACGAAGAAGTATTAGAAAATATAAAAATAAAGAAGTTGAAGATGACAAAATAAAAAATATACTTCAATTAGCAATTATGGCGCCTTCAGCTCACAATTCTAACCCATGGTATTTTTTAATCGTGAAGGATAAAATTATAAAAAAAGAGCTTGCTATAAAAATGGCAAATAAATATAAAAATGATCTAAAAAAAGACGGATATAAAACTGAACAGATACAGAAAATTATAAACAAATCAATTATAACATTTTCAACTGCACCAGTATTGATAGTACCTTGTCTTGATATGAAACGAATGGAAAAATATTCAGATGAGAAAAGACAGATTATCGAACACCAGATGGGAGTTCAGAGTGTTAGTGCTGCGATACAAAATATGTTATTAGCAGCTCATAACGAATGTCTTGGAGCATGCTGGTATTGTGCGCCATTATTTGCTCAAGAAATCGTAAAAAAGGTGCTAAACATTCCAGAAGATATTGAACCACAAGCCTTTATAACAATTGGATATACATTGACAGAAAATATACCAAGTCCACCTCCCAGGTTAAAATTAAATGATATTTGTTTCTTGAATAAGTGGGGTGAAAAATTTTGATAACCGTATTGGCAGGTGGTGTCGGAGCTGCAAAATTAATATTGGGATTGGCAAATATAATGCCAAATGAAAATTTAACAATTATAGTAAATACAGGAGATGATAGAATCGATTTTCAAGGGTTATACATTAGCCCAGATATAGATATAATCATGTATACATTAGCTAATATGGTCGATACTAGTAAAGGTTGGGGTGTCGCTAATGATACTTTTAATTGCTTAGAAATGCTTGGTATATATGGATTAGAAACTTGGTTTCAATTAGGGGATAAAGATCTGGCAACTCATATATATAGAACTTGGCTTTATAGACAGGGGTATAATCTTGATAAAATTACCGAGACTTTAAGTAGAAAATTATCAATTAAAGCAAAAATAATACCTATGACAAATACATATACACCTACATTTATAAAAACACCAAGAGGGACTTTTCATTTTGAAGAATATCTTATAAAATACCATGCATCGGATAAAGTAGATGATGTAATTTATAAGAATATTGAAAAAGCTGAACCAGCTCCTCGTGTAATTGAATCATTAGAAAATGCAGATGGAATTATTATATGCCCAAGTAATCCGATTGTAAGTATAGGTCCCATAATAAAAATCAAAGGAATAAAAGAAACTATTAAGAAAAAGAATTCCATTGCAATTAGCCCAATTGTTGGAGACAAACCTATTAAAGGACCTGCTGATAAATTAATGCTGGGACTTGGATATGAAGTTTCAGCACTTGGAGTAGCTAAGATTTATCAATCTTTTATAAAATCACTTATAATTGATGATATAGATATAAAATATCTTGAAAAAATTAAAAAATTAGGAATTAATGTCTATCATTTTGATACCATTATGGATTCCACCCAAAAAAAAGTCAATTTGGCAAGATATGCATTAAATAAACTCCTTGATAAATAATATGTTGATATAAAAATGTCTGATAGAATAATTGCAATTATTCCAGTTAAAAATTTTCATTACTCAAAATTGAGACTTGCCCATATTTTATCCGACAGTGAGAGACAAAAATTTGCTTATTTAATGCTCCAAGATGTTCTATTTACCTTAAAACAAATACCATCAATTATAAAAATAGTTATAACAACTCCGTCAGATAACATTTTGAGATTTAAAGACCAAAAAATAAAAATTTTAGTTGATTCGGCTCCATCAATTAATATAGCTCTGGATAATGCAATAAATTATTGTAAACGATTTAATGCAAGTTATTTTTTAATTTTACCTTCAGATGTTCCACTCATTGATAAACAAGATATCGAAAACATGCTTGAAACAAAAAAAAAGACTAATGCCCAAATAATTATTGTACCATCAAACCGAAATGACGGCACAAATTCACTTCTTTTCGATGCAGATTTAAAAATTAAAACTTTTTACGGTAATGATAGCTTCAGAAAACATATTTCAGAATTTAAAAACAAATTTAAAGTAAAAATTTTTAATTCATTCAGAATTGGATTGGATATAGATTATAAAGACGATTTAGACGCTCTCTATAAATTTACAAATTGTAATAAATCACTTGCATTATCATATCTTATATCATTAAATTTCAATTTTACATAATCTACTTATAATATTTATGATATAATTATTAAAACATTTTAAATTATAATTTCTTATTATTTAATTGATAAAATTAAGTTATTTGAGTTTGATTTCAATGGCTACTTTAAAAGAACAAGAAGACACAGACAAATTATGTTCATTTGAAAAAGGAATTTTTAACAAATTAAAAGATAATAAAGATATTCTTTCTATATTGATGGCAGAATTTATAGTAAAAAATAATTCAAAATGGAATAGTAATGATTTTCCTAGTTCTCAGATAACTAAGGTCATTTTAAAATTATTAATTTCAGATAATATTACCTTTCCTGTTATGCACAGGATTATAAAAGAAATTCTAAAAGAATGGGAATCACAGAAGATATGTGATTATTTACAGACTACCAAATATGGTCACTGCCGTAAAACTAAGGAAATTTATCGTTTTAGTTCAGAGGGAATAAATAAGTTAAAAGAATTCATTATTTACAATAATATAAAAATAATAAAAAATTCAAGAGAGTATATGGACAAATTAATACAAACTAAGGAAATTATGAAAACAAGGTCATCTTTAATTAATGAGATAAAATTTAATTATGAAGAAATACTTTATGATTATATTAATTCAAATGAATTTTACAATGATGAATAAAAAAACAGTTAAAAATTAAATTGATCCTAAATGAGTTTTTATATTTTCTACCATTGACTTAATTTCCGATGCGTCTTCACCTAGTAGATTAGATATTTCTATTGCTCTTTCTAATAATTTGATAGCATCTTCATATCTACTAGATGTAAATGCAATATCTGCGTCTTCCAATACTTTTGTTCTTTCATCCTTAAGAGCGGCTTTATCGATTTTCTTTTCTTTTTCAATATGTTTTTTCGCGATTAATTTATTCAAAGTTCCAACAACTTCTTTGAATTTTTTAATGCGCTTTTTAAATTCCACATTTCCTGCGGCTACAAGTTTTTCTGACAATTCAATTGCCTTATTAATAGCTTCCAGTGCCTCTTCATATTCCTTCTTACTCAATAGAGTTTTCGCTTTTACTCGAAGTGTATTTACCTCCGAGGTCATTCTAAAAATTTCTTCATCACTCATTGTTATTTGTTCGGCTTGAGGTGGAGTTATAGGTGCTTCTTCCTTTTTATATTCGGCTGGAATAGAAACTTCTTCTACAGAAGTAACTTCTGCTTTCAATTTGACCTTTACAGGTTCTTTTCCCTCAATTTCACCCTCAACTTCTTCTTCAACTTCCATTAGAGCAAATTCTTCTTCACCTCTGAAAACGCTTTTTAATATTTCCAAATGAGTTATTGCCAATTCTTGTTCAATATCTTTTTCCATCCACCGTCTTCTAATTGAATCAATTAAGTATTCGGGGAAAAATGTCGGAAATTGAATATCGCATAAAAGAAAAATGTATTCATCATTCATTTTATCTTTATATGAACGTATTATCTTATTTTGCCTTAAAATATTAAGCATATCTTGAGTTTCTTCTGCCGTTTTATTTAATATATTTGGTAGTTCATCTTTTTTTACATATTTATCTCGAAGAATTGAAATTAAATAGTTCAAATCTGGATCAGAAATTAAATTTGCAATTTCAATATTGTCTTTATCATCTAATTTATATTCTCTAAAATAATCTTCAACTTCTTTAATATATTCTTTAAATATTTTCCCCATTTCAGGGATAGCCCCTTCTTTTGCCATTTTATATAGTTTCTCAGCAGGAGACCTCATAATAAATGCATCTTTTATTAAAAATACACAGTCTAATTCCTCATTATTTTCTCCAGTCTCAACTTTTAATTTAAGGATCATCTTATTTTTTTCAAATGGGAGTAAAACATTTTCTAAGTCAAGAATTTCCTCCTCAAATTGGTCACTAAGCCATTTTTGGACTTCATCAAGTGTGGTTGCACCATAGCCAAGCTTTTGTAAAACTTTTACTCTTTTTTCATTTTTAAATATATTTGCATATCGCATTTCTTCAGTCATTTCAAGCAATTGTGGAATTTTAAAGAAATTTCGTTTCAATATTTCAGAAAAAGCAGGACTTTTTATTTCAGGTAATAAATTATTTGTAGTCTCAATTAAAGCTTCTTCAAACTGATCTGCATTATCTGCTTCGTCCTTGTCTAAAATCAATGCGATATAATATTGACTCGACCCTTCTTTTGGTAATCCAGTATAATATGATGCAATATTAATATCTTCGACCATCATAGATAAAAAGCCAGCTTCTCCACCGCCCATTGCATGTGTGGTGAATATTCGCATCATATGATCTTCAGATATTTCTAATGTAGCAGGATACTTACCCTCTACAACAATTCCTAGTTTGTCATCCCATCGAGTTACCAATATTCCTTTCATTTTACCTCGACATTTTTTAGTAATTTATAATATTTTACACAAATATTTTTTTCTGTTTGAATTTTCCATTTTTATTTTATAAATTATTTCATTACCAATATTTATTTGTTTATATTTTTAATTTATTCGATATCTTTTTTAAGTATTTGATTCCATTTTTTGATCTTAACTATATTTTAAAAACCATATACAGAATAGAATAAATTTTTACAAAATTATCATTTAAATTTCAATAAAAAAATGAGTTATAAATTAATTTATTTCTAATTTATAGATGTCCTTTTATTTCATCTATTTTAATCTATATTAGATTATTCAATATTAACCATGATTAATTACTATTTTCAATATATTATTATCTTTTTGTTTTTAATTTAAATATTCCATATGATTTTATATTTTATATTTTGAATTTGAATAGTGTCCAAATTCTACTATGATTATTTTACTGAGATTAACTAAACTTCTGGTATTTTTATTTATGTCTTAATATATCTCCAAATCGCTTATTATAAATAAAATCTTTTAATAAAATACGACCAAATAAAATGATTTTAAACTAATTTAAAGAATTTATAAATTATTTCTAATTCTTTAATTTACTAATTTTAATATTATGATTATTTCAGATTGTACTATTTCCAAAAAAGTATGTTTTTGTAAAAAAATAATGAGCTTTATCTCATTTTTAAAAAAAATAGAAAATATTTTAAATAGATTTTTGGAATTATAGACATAAATACTAAATAAATTATAGAAGATCTAAAATTATTGATATGCAAGTATTTCAAAATTTACAATGAAATCAGAATTTCCCTAAAAGTAAAAAAAATCAATATCGGTCTCGCTGGAAATATATTCAAAAAAATAATTGAATTTCACAACAAAAAAGACATAAATGATATAATATAGGTCTTTTATAATTTAATAAAATCTTTTACCATTCTTATGAAAAAGATTGGAAAAGGTGGTTTTTTATGGGTAAAGTAATAGATATTGAACCCCTAACACGCCTTGAAGGACATGGGAAATTAACAATTAAACTTACGGACGATGAAAAAGTCGACAAGGTAATGTTTAGTATTACTTCCACCAGATTTTTTGAAAAATTCCTTGAAGGACGTCCAATGGAACAAGCCCCTCGTATTACACCCAGAATTTGCGGTATTTGTCCCGTTCCACATCATTTAGCTTCAAGTAAAGCTGTAGATGATGCATGGGGTCTTAAAATACCAAAAACTGCTGAAAAATTAAGGAGACTTATGATTAACGCCAAACAAATTTCCAGTCATGCGCTCCACTTTTTTGCTCTTGCGGCGCCTGATTTAATATTTGGGCCAACTGCAGACCCAGCAATTAGAAATGTCGTTGGGATTATTAAAAAGAAACCAGAATGGGGCTTGAATGCCCTTGAAATTATGAAGATTGCGCAGCTTTTTATTAAGGATTATGCAGGTAAAGCTATTCATCCAATGAATTCTTTACCAGGTGGAGTAGCTCGTCCATTACCAGAAGAAATCCGAGATAGATATCTTAAAAAGATGGATAGATTGGTAGAACTTACTCTCTGGACTGTTGACCTTGCTAAAACGGTCGTAAATCACTATCTTGATGTCATCAAGACGTTAGGAGTTACTGAATTATATAATGTAGGAATCGCTAATAATGGAGTACATGATATTTACGATGGGACAATTCGTGTAATGGATCCAAAAGGAAAAATTGTGGAAGATACAAAGCCTCAAGAATATATGAACTTTTTAGGAGAATATGTAACTTCATATTCTTTGGCAACTCATATATTTTACAAACCTGTAGGCTATCCAGATGGTATTTGGGATGGCGGGCCTTTACCAATGCTTAATGTTGCTGATAAAATGAAGACACCAATTGCTGATAAAGCATTAAAAGAATTACGAGAGATAGTGGGTCATCCTTGCCATATGCCACTTGTAAATAATTGGGCAAGAATTGTTGAACTTGTCGAAGCCGTAGAAAGAATGAAAGAACTTTTAGAAGACCCAGACATTTGTGATACAGATGTAAAACTTTCAGATGTAGAGCCTAGAGAAGGCATGGGTGTTGGATGTGTAGAAGCGCCACGTGGACTACTCATTCATAATTATTGGAGTGATTCAAAAGGAATAATAACTAAAGCAAATTTGATAGTTGCTACGAATAATTCAGTTGGCGGAGAACAAAAAGTAATGGAAACCCTTGCAAAACAAATATTTGAAGAAAAAATATTAGAAAAAATAAAAATCCCGGATCCTATTATCCCGACCTAAATTTAAGGTGATAATTTATGCCAATTGATGAAAAATTTCTTAATATCTTTGAGATGGTAATAAGATCTTACGATAACTGACTTTCATGTAGTGCACATCTTGCTATTTTAGATTCTGAAGGCAATGAAATTATTTCGCGTGAGATCAAGATTGGAACCGAATAAGTTCCTGACAGAAATATTATCGGGTTGGAATGATTCTATTGGATGAAAACTAAGCCAATAGATACCAGCTCTTGCAAGAGCTACCCGATTTTTATTTTTTGTTTAAATTATTAAATTTTGTGGAAACATTAATTATTTAAAAACACATCATTTCAGTTTATTCCAAATTTATAAATTAAACCAGCGAATTTTCTTGAAATTTAAATCAAAAAAATTAAATTAAATTGAATTAAATTAAAATTCATTAAAATTAGGTTTTTAATTGACAAATCTAAGAAATAAATTCTCTAAAATCTCGAGAAATTAATTGTTTAAAAAATTTATTATTCTGTAATTAAAATAGAATTATTAAGTAAAAATCAAATTTAATGGTTAAACATGATTTTACAATTTTTTATATTGTGAAGTCTAATATTATTTTAAGTAAAAAAGTGATCAATAATGGCAACTCAAAAGAAATCGACTAAATCTTGGAAACAGAAAAAGAAAGCAATTGAAGAGCTACAAAATAAAGAATTAGAAATAAAGCAGAAAATAGAAAAAGAATTTTTGCATATATTAAACAGAGTAAAAAATGCAGTGTATATTTTGATAATTATTATAATAGTCGGGTTATTTCTCACTTTTCCGTATATTCCAGTTATGATTTTGTTTATAGTAAGCGGAATAGTTATTTTATTTTTAATTTACTGGCCTGTGGGGAAAGAAATAGAAAAATTAAAGCAAGGTGAGCAGAATATCAGACGATGAAGAGAAATTTAAAAAAGAATTTCCAAATTTATTGAAGGAAATTTTAGAAAATAAAAGTAATTTAACAATAAGAAGTATTAGGTCAAAAGAAACTTCAGATAATTCAGAAGATAACAAAATACCTGATGAATTACAAAATCCTGATGTGATATCGTTTATTAGGCGGGCAGATACTGATGGCCAAGCTATAGAAATTATAAATTATTGTCTAAAACGAGGCGAAATAGACCAAAATTATGCAAATGAACTTAAAACCCAATTATTATTATATGGTGTGAGGTCATTCGGTACTAAGAAAGAACCGGGATATTATGAAAAAAAATACAGAAATAAGTGAAAAATGATAGTCTTTGTTATTTATGATAAAGTAATTTTAGATTTTTTAAAAAAATATTATAAGATCAAACTTTAACTAATTATAGATAAGACAATATAGTCATGTCCCTTTTATTGAAACGATTTTAACGATATCTCGGTCGTGAAGGATATATCCTTCGCCTAATCGTTGTTTAGTCCGAGCGTTAATTCCATGTAAAAAAGATTGTTGAAGGTCAGTATGAATTTTTCCTGCGAATTCTTTAATATTTGTCCCATTTTTAACAAGATAGACATCTGGTAAGACATTATTATCTTTATCTGTAAAATTTGATGGGTTATGAACAGGGAATACAGTTATCATATCTAATAATTCAAAAACAGCAGTGTCTAAAGCTTTCTGGACTCCGGTTGACCCGTTTTCCTTCATATAAGCTTTAAGATTATTTAATATTTCAAGTTCTTGTTTTGAAAACGAATTTGGGTTCAAAATTTCAAATTCAGGATCGCCCGGAATATATTTGATTTGTCCTTTTTCAGCATATTTTCGTAGCCAATATTCGCCTAAAGCGCATCCAGGAATAACAATATAATTTGTCGACTCTTGCAATCGTTTAATATTTTTTTTAGCTGTATTTTGATCACCTTTATTTGCTAATATTAACATGGGCTTTGAAATTTTTCTTAATGCGTCCGAAAATGAAAAAATATCGTCTTCAGTCCATTCAGAAAGTTTGTCCGGGTTCAAATTAGCCTCTTTTAATGCTTGGACTACATGTTTTCGTTTAATAGACAGTCCAGAGAGGCGGTCACACATTTTATCGACGAAAGATATTTTTTCAGCTTTTAGCGTCCTAACAAATTTCTGCCAATCTCTGTTTACAATATTATTAAACCAATAAGTAATTTCTTTTTCTAAGAATATAACATCATTTAGAGGATCCCAACTACCTGGTTCAACTGGTTTTCCTTCTGAATCTGTAGAGCCAGAGGCATCGATTACATGAATAAGTGCATCAGCTCTTCTTAAATCATCGAGGAATTTATTACCAAGACCTCTTCCTTTCCAAGCGTCTGGGACAAGCCCCGCAACATCCAACAGATCGATTGGTATTAATCGAATACCATCAATACATAAAGAATTTTTAGGGTTATCTTTAATATTTAATTCTTTACAAACACAATTTTTTCTAACATAAGCTTTTCCAAGATTTGGTTCAATAGTAGTGAATGGATAATTTGCTACTTTCGCAGAGGTTAGACAAGCAGCATTAAGAAATGTTGTTTTTCCACAATTAGGTTTTCCTACAATTCCAATTAGCATAATTTTCACTTATTTTTCTCGAATCCTATTTTAATTTTTATTTTATCAGAACTTTTTTCTTTAGATAATGGGTTAATTTTAATCATAATCAAAATGCAAAAACTTGTAATACCATAGACGACCCATCTAAAAATTATTAGGTATGAAAAAAATGAAATGAAAAATGAAACGATCATTTCAATAAACCAGAGAATAGCAGATATTTGTAAAAATTTACTTGAATAATCACGCCCAATAGATAGTACAGAGAACCCAAAACTCATAGAAGTAATAATGTATAGAAAAAAGTTTACAACTCCAAGCCCATAAATAAAGCTTAAAGCATTATAATATTCAAGTGAGTAAAAAGGCGGTTTATTTATATTATATGTTAATTCACTAATTACACTAATAATTATCGTATCTATAATACAAATAGAAGCGATTTTGATTCCATTCCTTCCAAATTTTTCACTTAATAGGTATAATGAAATAGAAACACTTAGTCCAAATATTAGTATTAAAATATCATATATGATGATCTCTAAATCACTTAAATAAGGTATAAAAAATGTGATAACATATAATATAATTGATCCAATAAACCCAATTATACCTATTTTCATAAAAAATTCTTTATTCAATTTAATCATTTTTAATAATAAGATAATTATTTATAATTTTAATTTTAACTTTAATTTATACTCATGAAAGGAAGTTTGAAAATGGTACAAAATGATTTAGAGGAATCTTTAAGAATTAGAAAGATTAAGGAAGGTACTGTTATTGACCACATTAATCCGGGAAATGCGCTATATGTATTGAGGATATTGAAAATAACTGGAAAAGAAGGCAATATAATCTCTGTTGCAATGAATGTCCCCTCTGGAAAATTAGAAACTGGATATAAAGATGTTGTGAAAATTGAAAACAGAGAATTAGACCCGAATGAAATTAATGTTATTGCTTTAATATCACCTGAAGCCACTATTAGCATTATAAGAAATATGAATGTAGTAAGTAAAAAAAGAG
This sequence comes from Candidatus Helarchaeota ASGARD archaeon Hel_GB_B, assembly GCA_005191425.1. GTDB lineage: Archaea > Asgardarchaeota > Lokiarchaeia > Helarchaeales > HEL-GB-B > HEL-GB-B. The sequence continues at coordinate 4,336 of SUPR01000004.1, read as the reverse complement.
TTGAACTACCTGATGAAATAACTGATGTTAATATTAAATGTATAAACCCAAATTGTATCACAAACAGTAATGAACCAGTAAAAACACATTATAAATTAAAGAGAAAAAATCCATTAGAAATAGAATGCATGTATTGTAATAAAACTATGTCATATAATGATATAATAAATAATTTAACATAAAAAAAATGGTATATTATTAATTATTTTATTTTTCAGCAAGAAGATCATTCATTATACCCCAAGTTCCAGATCGTACGAGAGCACTTTTTAAGAATTGAAAACCGATGTCGAAGGTGCCACCGTCTCCGCCTAATGCAATTATATATGGAAGGTCTCCTTTATATTTATTTTTTGATTTTAAAATTCTATAAGCAGTTGATATCCCATCAGCTACAGTAGCAGCTGTTTCAAATAGATGGTGTACCCATGGAACTTTCCATGAACCTAAATTGTCTTTTGATGTTGAAACTTCTAGACAACTAGTAGCGTTTGTATAAATTACATTTTTTCCAGCGACCATTTGAGCAGCAATTGCTACTTGATTTATAATTTCACCTTCACCGCACCCAAGGCATAATCCATGTCCACCACAAATATGTTCTTGGTTTGGAAATCTAGATAATTTTCCTGAATATACCCGAATTTCCGATTTGCCTTTAAATTTATCGACTAGATCGAGAATGTTTTGGTTCCGTCGTAAGACACTGTTATAAATAGAATCGAGGTTGAAATCAAGTTTGTCAGGTTTAAATAAATGTCTATATTTACCCATCATTGAAATAAATTTGAATAATTTTTCTTTATCTGTATTTATTTTCCTATTAAGAGCATATGTAGGTCTTCCATCTTTAACATGAATAGAAAATAAAGGAAAATAGCCAGATTCTGTTGCAAGTTTTGATATTGTATAAGTTTGGTTTTCTGGGTATCGCCATCCACGCATACATGGAGAAATTATATGAATAAAGCCACAGCCCGGAGTTTTCATTGCTTCTACGACTTTTCCTATTAAATCAACAGGGTATGCTGGATTTGCAGTTGCAAAAAACCCACTTTTATACCCTAAGAAAACGAGCGAATTGATGATATCTTGTTTAATTCCGATTTTTCCCTTAATTTTTTTGCCACCAGGTCCTGTTGTCGTTGATGCGAATGGGGGTGTGGAACCAGATTCTTGAATTCCCGTATTCATAAACGCTTCATTGTCATAGTTAATATAGAGAAAATAATTATGTGAGTCTTTTTTTAACAGGTCATCTATTTTTACAACTTCAGATTTTTTACTTTCGCTCATTTTGAAACCTCCATCGGGTTTGGATCCCATAATTTTCCTTTAGACTCTCTAACACCAATATATTCGTAAAATTGAGATGGAATACCAGTCACTTTGTCCATTTTTCTTTTAATCAAGTCAAATTCGTCTTTTGTTATATCTCTGCCACCGTATCCAGCTATAAAATCTTTTATGGGTATTCCTAATGGGTATAAGGCAGGTATAACGCTAGATCCTACTTGAGCAAGTGGTGCACCCGGAGCATCAAATTTCTCTATAATTGCGACTTTTTCTATACCACAATCTTCAATAATTTTACGAAGTTGAAATGTCGGGAACGGACGGTATGTTCTGATTTTAATTAATCCAATTCCTGGGTTTTTGTCTTGCCATGATGCGATATTACCGCAAACTGACCCCATAGAAATAATTGCGACTTTTGCGCCATCACATTTATTTGTCTCGATTTGATTATAATATCTTCCAGTTTCTTTACCAAATTCCTTAAAAGCTTCATCAATTTTAGGGGGTACTTCTTTTTTTGCAAGGTCGATTGCTAATCTTTGTTCCATTAATTGCTCAGGAGTAACAAGAGAGCCCCATAAGCCAGGTTTTTCAGGGGTAATTACATGTCTTTTTAATTGAGGTGTTAATTTTCGTACTTGTTCATCAGCTAATGTAATAAATTTATGGACTGCATGCGAGATAATGAATCCATCGTGGACAAACATAGTAGGAAAAAGTGTTTTTTCAGCAATCATTACAGAAATTATCGAATTATCATAAGTTTCTTGAACGTTTTCTGCGACAATTGTATTCCAACCCAAATCTGCCAATGTGAATTCCCAAGCATTCCAGATGCTTAGATTGGGTGCGTTAAATGCCCTAGCTGAGATTAGCATAGTTAATGGAACTCGCCAGCCCACTGCCATTGGTAGTGCTTCCATCATTAACATATACCCTTGACTTGCTGTGGCGGTAAATGTCCTTGCTCCTGAAGCGCAAGCTGCTGTACTAAAACTCATTGCTGCTAACTCAGATTCAACATTAACAAATGCTGCTTTTAAACGTCCATTATAAATTACATCTGATAACCCTTCTACTGATTGTGTTTGGGGTGTAATTGGAAATGCACATATAACATCAGGGTCAGTCTGGGTGACTCCACCTGCAACAGCATAATTTCCAGTCATTGCTAATTCAATAGGTTCTTTTATCTCTTTAAAAAATGGTTCCATTGGTTGAACACTCATTTAAAACTCTACCTCCTCTTTTAATTTAGCAGATCTAGCTTTTACCCCGTCTTTTCCAGGACAAACTTCGACACATAACCTACATCCTTTACAATGTTTTGCGTCCGTGCCTACAATATGCCACTCTCCATTAGATTGCTTTTCTCGTAAAATTGCCATATCAGGACATACATAAAAACATTTTTGGCATTGAATACAATGGTCTGGGTCATAGAGAATTTTATAAGCACCCCATGACCCGGTATTTACTTGTAAAGAAGCTCCTTGAGTATACCAAACAGCACCAATTTCATAATCTTTAGCACCTTGATATTCAACTTCAACGTGATTCCATTTAGGTTTCTCTGCTTTCTTAGAATCATAAGGAATATCTACTTTATAAATTTGAACTTTGTCATAAACTGCTTTTACTAGATCAATATTTTTTTTGACCAAATCACCTCTAAATTGAAATTCAATAGCTTTTTCTAAATCTTTAATAGAGAATAAACCAGATACTTTAGATAAAGCACCTAAAATTGCAGTATTGGTAATCGGCCTACCTAGCATTTCAATAGCAAGCCCTGTAGCATCAATGAGTGCATAATTAACGTCTGACCTACCAATAAACTTTTTTAATGTATCAATATTTTTTACAGTATTGATTATTAGCCAACCTCCCGGTGCCAAACCGTTAGTAACGCAAACATCATTTATAATTGTATCATCTAAAATGCAAACATATCGAGGAGTATAAACTTGTTCATTGGACCTTATAGCTTCCGCATCTTGAGAAACTTTAGTGAATGCTTCTGTAGGAGAACCCATTCTTTCAGCACCGAACCTTGGAAAACATTTAGCAGGACCATTGTATGCATATACCACCAATTGAGCTGCTGTGACTCCTCCTTGACCGCCTCTTGCATGAAATCGAATAGATGTCAAACTTCCTTTTTCATTAGAACTCAAATAAATCCCTTTTCTGCTTTGCTTTTTAAATTTATTAATTTTTTGAATCTATATTGATTTTTTCTTAATAAAATATACAAGATTTGTATTGATTTAATAACATTTTTATTATTTCTTAAATATCTAACCTTTTTTACTTTTTGTTGTATATTTACTAATAAAAATGTCATTCATATTATAAAATATAGGTAATTTCGTTTTTTAAAATATTATTTTGAATATTAAACAATTATTTATAAATTATTTCCTTATTTTAAATAAAATTGAAAATTAATTGAGATTTTTCAAATTCCACTTTTCGACAAAAATATATAAATATTGATTCTATTTTTTCGATTATATATTTTTTGATAATATTTTTATATATTTAGTGATATACAAGAGGTTAGCACGTTTTCGGGGCGGTTTAGAAGATGACTTTAACTATAAATATTATGAAAGGTTAGTATACCGTGTTAATAGTACGAGTGGCATTCTTGATGTGCCATTCCTCTGTCCAAATACTAATAATGGGTGTTCTTCATTGAATATTAAGAAAAATGGTCATGACATATCTAAAAAATCCCTGTCCCAGACATATTTTTGTAAAGATTGTGGACGTTCTTTTTATGCACATACCAGTTATTTTCATAACGAAATTTTGGGTTTAATTAATAAATTTATTATAAAACTATGTAATGGCGGTAGATTGGACTTAACCGGACTTTCATTTATGCTTAAATGCGGTAATTCGTCCATTTCATTATTAATGAAAAAGGTAATGACTTCAATTTATAATTCAGTCCGGATAAAAATGGCGTGGGCTTCCAAATTTGGCTCTAAACTTATTTTTGTCGATGAAACTTTTATTAAAATAAACA
>SUPR01000048.1 GCA_005191425.1 Candidatus Helarchaeota ASGARD archaeon Hel_GB_B | reverse complement strand
GTATTTAATACCGTTCAAGAAAATACTATATGAACCACTTATATGGTCATCATATAAAACCCATGTAATATTTGCTGGTATTCCCATTGCATATATTGCGTCTAAAGGGTGATTTGACCATGGTTTTATCAGATCAAATTTAATTAAAGCTAAGTCTTCGTTATTTGCGCCAAAATTCTCCGTATAACCAGCGGAATAAACATAACCGTCATTTGATGTGATACCTGAACCGACATCTTCAAGAGCACCGCCCCAAGTAATGTTCAAGATTAAATCTCCATCTGATTTAAATTTAACAATTGAAACATCTTTATCACCTGCACCCGAGCTATTTGTATAACCTGTAGTAATAATATTTCCATTCTCGTCTAAGACTATGTCAAATCCAACTTCGTGGAATTTTCCGCCCCAAGTGGTATTCCAAGCCTTAGTCCCATTTGGATAAAACTTAACAAGTCCGAAATCTGTATTTCCTGCCCCATAACTGAAAGTATAGCCTATAATATAAATATTTCCCATAGTATCTAATATCCCGCTAATTCCATAATCTCGATATATTCCACCCCAAGTGATATTCCATAATTCCGTTCCTGAAGAATCAAGCTTGATCAGCAAATAATCTGCAAGACCAGCACCCTGGCTATACGTTGTCCCGATCATGTATATAGATCCATTACTATCTAATAATATTTTATATCCATAATCATCATTTGGTCCACCCCACGTTAGATTTCCTAATCTAGTACCATTTAAATCAAATACTACTAAAGCTATATCTGAATTACCTGCTCCAAAACTTTTTGTTAGTCCAATATAATAAATATAACCATTGCTCTCATAGGTAATATCGAGTCCCCTATCTTCAAGGGCACCGCCCCAAGTAGTATTCCAAGCTTTAGTTCCATTAGGATAAAATTTGACAAGAGCGAAATCAAAATCGCCAGCGCCGTAACTATTAGTATATCCTGAAACATAGATATTTCCCATAGGGTCAAACATAATACTATCGCCCACGTCCTCGTATATTCCACCCCAAGTGGTATTCCATATTTTAGTCCCATTTTTATAATACTTAATAAGTAGAATGTCCTTCAAACCTGCTCCATACTCTATTGATCCTACGACATAAATATATGTATCATTAAATACTTCAATATCAATTCCATCATCATATCCAGTTCCGCCCCAGATAACATTATATACTACAGACTGACTTGTCATGGAGTTTATGTTTACTTTTGTGGACGTCTTTAACTCTCTAAATGTAGAAATGTTTAATGCTATAAATATTAGACTATTTATGATAAAAATAAATAAAAAAATCGTGAAAAACATTTGTACCTTTTTCTTTTTTAAAATATTTCTTTTTTAAAATATTATTCATTTATTAACTCGCCTCCTCAACTCTATAATAGATATCTTTTAAAAAAACTTTAATATCGATATATATAGAATTTGATTTGGGATTTTTTACATATTAATTAGTTTATATTTTTCAAATTTTTGTGGAAAAAAATAAATTTATTAAATATATAAAAGTTTAGATTCATTCAACAGTTCCGAATAACCTAAACTTTCTCAATATCTTATTTTAAAACGATTTTTGGATTTTAGAGAAATAGACTTATTATATAAAAGTTGGGTAAGATAGTTGTTATAATTTGATAGATTTTTGATAAAATCAATAAGAAAATAAATGTATTAATGTAGTTCATTAAAATTATAATTCAAAAACTTTTAGATTTAATGTCTAATTCTTTTTTAATTTTAATTTGTAGATTAAATCAATATCAAAAATTTGCATAAAAATTATAAAAGAATCACAAGTTGTAGAATTCAGATACACTTGAATAAATCAAATAAAATAATAGAATTAAGTAATGGTTAATAAATTGGTATTCGAGAATATTTTTATTATTTTAGGAATAATGGTTATTACTGGGATAGCAGTTGGGTTGACAAGTTCTTTTTTTGGTGTTGGTGGGTCTTTTATAATGGCGCCTGTAATGATGTTTTGTTTTGAGACTTTTATGGGTGCTTCTCCCCAGATATCTCCGTTTGTTGCTTTTGGGACAAATATGGCGATTGTAGTACCTACTGCATTAAGTGGTGTTTATAAACACATTAAAGAAACAAAAAAGAATGATTTAAAATTCCCGTATATTCATTATTTAAATTTTGCGATACCTGTTGGACTTGGAAGTTTAACGGGTGCAATTTTTGCTTTTATATTATTTTCAAATTTTCGGGCTCAAGCCGGGTTAATTTTGAAGACATTATATGGTATTTATTGTATAATTGGGGCTTATAATTATGTATCCACTAAACCCAAACCTATTAATTCGCTACCAGAACTACATAAAATTAAAAGTTATACATCTGGATTTTCGTCTGGTTTTCTGGCGCATTTTATTGGTATTGGTGGCGGTATAATTTATCTCTCAGTTCTTAATACACTTTTAGAAATTCCAATTCAAACTGCTGTTACAATGTCTTTGGCTACTATGGTTGTAGGCTCGTCTATTGGTTTTATTTCTTTTCTTATTTTAGGGTATAATGATTCAATAATTAATGCATCTCAATATCCAATATTTTCGGTTGGATGGTTTAATTTATTGGCATTTCTAGGAATAGGAATATCAAGTATAATTTTTGCCCAGTTTGGGTCTATATTAACAAGAAAAATATCACCCAAGAAATTTAAAATTCTATTAGCTATTGTCTATATTTATATTGGAATCAGACTAATTATTAATGGAATATTTCTGATATAATTTTTATCAATAAGGTAAAAAAGATTATTAGTATTTGTTAAATAATGTAAATTTCGTTTGGTATTTAATTATTTGGGCTTTAATATAATCAAAGGAAGATAGCACGAGAATTTATCAGATGGAATTAAAATCAAATTATAAAAATTTTTATTAGAATAATTTCAATTCTTGAATTAAGTAGGTAAATTAATGTTGGTAGAAAAAAAATTTACGATTTGGCTTATTATTTTTGGATTTTTTATCAAAGAATTTTCTAGAACAATAATTTTACCCAATCTAACAATAATTTCTAATTATTATTTTGGAGTTGGTATATTCCATGCATTCGAAATTAGTTTATTAATCACATTCCAGATGGGTGGTTCATCAGTTGCTTGTTTAATATTTGGGACATTAGCCGATAGAATAACCCGAAAAAAAGCATTAATTATTTCATTATTTTTTTGGGATATTGGACTTATTCTATTAACGATTTCTATTAATTTTTATTTTCTGTTAATTGGAGAATTATTTTTAGGAATTGGATCAGGGGGATTTATACCGGTAGCACAAGCTATAATTGGTGATGCAGTTTCAAGTCAAGAATCTGGAAAGACTTATGGTTGGACTTCGAATTTTGTGGCTATTGGTTTTCTATTTGGAATTTTAGCTGGTAGTTTTTTTTCCCCATATTGGAAATATCCATTTTTGATAGCTTCATTTTTGATTTCAATTTTATTATTTTTATATATTTTCAAAGGAAGCCAATTTAAATTAGGAAATAATGTGTTAGGAAATGTTAATAACGAAAATCGCTCAACATATAGCTATAAAATAAATTGGGATTCGTTTATAGGTATCTTGAAAAATAAGACTAATATTTTGATTTTTGTTGAAGGTATTTTTTCTATTTTGGGGATATCAATAATAACCACTTATTTATACCCATTTTTAATAGAGAGCCCTTCACATTTAACTCCTATAATAATCAGTATTTTAATGCTAATTTTTATTTTTCCTTCTCAATTAATAGGTAATTATTTTTGGAGTAGAATTGGAGATTTTCTTGAAAGAAAATATATAAAAGCAAGAATATTACTAATTGCGCTTGAATTCACTATAACGACTCCATTTTTTATATTTATTTTTTGGATACCGATTAGTCCAATTATTTCTACCGATTCCTTACAATTAGCGTTTACTAATTCCAGTTTAATGATTTTTATTTGTCTATTTTCAATTGGTATTTTCTTATCAGCAATTTACGACTCTAACCAGCCTCCTATTATCAATAAAATCAACCTTCCTGAGACCCGTGGCTCTGTCTTTGCAATTAACAGATTTGTTGAAGAACTTGGTGGCTCTTTAGGTCCATTACTCGTTGGGATATTCTTTGAGATAACTGGGCAAAATTTATCAATTGCAATGACTATTGGAATGCTCTTTATGATCCCTGGAATATTTTGCTGGTGGTCTATTTTAAAAACATTTTCTAAAGACTATAAAACTGTAAAATCTATCTTAATGAAGCGTTTTAACTTATCTTAACTAGAATATTTACACTAATTATTTAATAATGCAAAATAGATAATATATTTCATGTTAAATAATTAAATAAAAAAGATTCATCTAAATTTTTCCTGTTTTTAGTTAAAATTAAAAAACAACTAAAAAATTAGTGTTTCTAATTTGTTCAATTTTCATTATTAATTAATTCGTCAATTTCTGGCCGTTTTTCTGGATTAGTATAAAATGTTGCATCTTCATGATACCATTTTACATTATCGCGACTGTCTTGGCATATATAATTATTACAAATCAAATAATTTATTGAAAACTTAATCTCTTCCTCTTGCCACCCTAAATTTTCAATCAATATTTTTAATTTTACCTTATGCTGACTCTTTCTAATAAATTCTAATATTTCCTTTTCAAGGTCTGTCAGGGACGACTTTTGAAATTTAGAAATGTCATGTTGATTTGAATAAACGATCTGTCCATTTTTAAAAATAATGAGTTCACCTGGTTTAAAATCAATCCAAATTTCATTTGTTAAATTTTTTGAGGCTATTATATATCCATATTGACCTATTGATTTATTTTCTGCCAAATTTATTTCGTAGTCTTCGTCATATAATTTAATTGTTGGATAAGGAGATTCTCGTTTTACAAATTTCAGTTCTTTGAACCCATTTAAATCATGATAACAAAATAAAAATTTGCCTTCTGAGAAGATACAATTAAATGAGCCATAACTATTAATTTCCAACAGCATTTTATTTAGCCATTCAAAATTTTCTCTGTTCCACTCTTTAATTTTTTTTTCTTCAATCTTAGATAAAAGGTAGCAAAAGATATGTTCTGAGTCTGTTTCTCCAATTGGTTTAAATCTGCCTAATTCTAATCTATTCCAGTTGAATATTGTCCCATTATGTGCAAAAACGAATTCTCTACCATTTAATTCTCTTGAAAACGGGTGGGTATTCTCATAACAAACAGTCCCTACGCTTGTCAACCTAACATGGCCTATTATTATTCTTGATTTTATTTCATGGTATTTTTTGATAAAATCTGATAAAAGACTTTCAGTTGCTATAATCGGTTCTTTAAAAATTCGAGCACTTTTATCTGGATAAAATGCAAGTCCCCACCCATCTGGGTTATTAGCTCCTCTTTTTCGGAATGCTTTAAATGATATATCTGGGTTTACGGGTGTGTTAAAAGACATACCTAATAATTCACACATTATTAATTACCTTAATTAAAATTTCATAGTTTATCCTTTTAAATAAAAACTAAAAATATTAGTTTACATCATTACTTAAAAATTTTTTATGTTTTTTATACATTATTACATTGATAAATTAAGTATTAGCCGATATTAAAAAATTAGATAAGGAAATTAGAGTTATAACAAATAAGGCATTGGCAATAATTTTAGGGATAATAGATAAAAATATTGTTTAATTAAATTAGCGGTTCAGGTATCTTTAAAGGTGGCATTATTATGAATGTTATTAGACAATAAATAACAATTTATTTTATAGATTATCAAATTTTATTTCTTTCTCAATAATCTTAAAAAATTTCTATGGAAAATCTTAATAAAATTTTTGAGTTTACCTATTGAAATTGAAAACTTTTGAATAAAAAAAATTAAATAAAAATTCTCGAAATCCAATTTATGGTCTTTACATATGGCGATATACCTGATTCCATAAGGACAAAGCCATTTTGGCCGCTTGGCAGGACTTTCTGGAAGCTTTTTCAAGAATATGGTATAAATTACTGGAATAAACAAAAGAGTACTTTAATTGGTTCCGAAATAGTCTATAAATTACTTAAGAACAGACTTAATGAGGCTATCCTGACTGCAAAAGATGTTATTGACGGCAAGATTAAAAAACCGTGGCGAGTGCTAACCTATACTTTGTTTCCACCAATTGTTGCAATTCGGTCTGATACTCAACAAGGGACGATGAGACTTTTATTTGGAGATTCTGTTGATTGTACTTTTGTTATTATTGATGACGAAAGCCTTGAAACTATTTTTATCCTAAATTGTCATCTTGAGGATGGAATTCCTGTCAATTGGTGGTTTGTAAATTCATACGATGAATTACTTGAACGTAGGCATTTAAAACTCGGTTATAAACTTAAAGATATCCCTAAAAAATCAAAAAATTTAACTCAAAGTGCGCATTATATGATGTCTATTTTAAAAGACATTCGGAATGAACGGACTCCAAACTGGCGCAATTCGACATATCACATAGCAAATATTTATATCTCGGGTGCCATAAATGCAATCTTGGAACTATCCAATTATGCCGCTTATTGTCAGATGTGGGATGGATTTGCCACTGCATTCAAAAAATTTTATAATCTCAACGATTATTGGTTTAATTTTATACCTTGGCCACCTCTTATTAATGCCCTTATAAATGCAGGTCGTCGGAAATTTGCAAAACGCTGGGGGGCTTGGACTGGTAATAAATTATTTATAAATCATATTGAAGATATAATCTTAAATTGGCTAAAAAATGATATGCCTGAGGTCTATGAATCGGCTTTCATTAAACAATGGGAAAGTGGTATCGAATTTCCTATCCAAAGCTTGATTTCATCACGCGATTTAATCAAAAATTTTAAAGAAAATGGTACTTATCATTTCAAGACTAGTGGGCATAAAATACATTTAGAAGATTTAGGTATTGACGAGCATGATGCTTTTAAAGGATATTATCTTAGGATTGACCATAATTTTATCCCTCAAAAAATTGATCCATCATATATTATTTCGGTCGGACTCGGGCGTAATACAAAAATTATCCAAGATTGATTTTAGAAAGTAGAAAATATTTTTAATTTTTTATTCTATATTTCCTTTATTTTAAAAATTTTTGCTCATATAATATAAATAAATAAATAAATACCACCAAATTCAAAAATTCCATCATAAAGTAGGGCTAATAAAGCAATTCCTAAAGGATACGAAAAAAAGGTAGTTGAAGTTGTACCCAAATCAAATGGAATTGCATATTCAATATTTCTTAATCCTGAAAAATACATGATTAAATTGATCATAATACCCATAAATGCAGTAAAAAAGAATACAATAAAAGAAAACTTACGATTTTTGAATAATTTTAAAGAAATTAATAGTGCAATAGTAGTTGTGCTAATAATAAATGCAATACTCCAGATATTTAAGACTCTATGATTAACGGTCATTTGAGAAAAAGATGAAAAACCAATACCAAATATAAAGACAAAACTGAAAAAAATAGACAAACCCAAACAAAATATAAACCAATAATACTGTTTTTTATATCCAAATTTTGCACACAAATATCCAAGAGATGTCGGTATTCCGCCTTCTACTGGGCCTTGAAGAATTGCTGTTAAAGGGAAATAGATTGGGATATTAAATATAGTAGGTGGCGTATACCAAGTTCTCGTACCTGTATCTTGTAAAATAAATTCTATAATAAACCAACAAAATGAAGAAAATACTAAAATTTTATTGAAACTGCTGTCTTTTAATTTATGTTGAACGATTATTCCTAAAACAACTAAAATAATAATCGTAAATATATATGCTGTCATATCGCCTGAGTAATATCTGCTAATCCAAATATTAATGTCTCCAATTTTAATTACCATTTCTTTTCATCATATATTTTTTAAAAAATTTCATATAAAAATTTATTTTTTTATACTTGTGTATCTCTATTATTACTATTTTTAGATATCTTGCCTTCGAATCGTATTTTTCCTCACAATCACTGTGTATTCCATTATAAATTAAAATTTTGTCCTTCAATAAGGACTTGGTATAATTTATTGCATTATATACGCCATTAAACCAATCTGAATGATTATAACCATTTGGGATTATTCCATTAGTTACCCATGTGCTCAAACAATGTGCTGCACAGTCCATAAAAAGCCCATCGTAATTATATTGAATTACCTGCCCCGCTGATGTATTGGCATAATAATTTACCCAATGATTTAAAGCATCCAAATTTGATGGCTTTACAAAATGATACGTTCATTAAATAATTGTTATAAATTGTTAATATCCGGTCATTATTATCGTGCATAAACATATTTTCATTTTTATTGATAAAAGTCCAATTAAACGTTGTTTGTCCCTCCCAAATACCCTGTATTGAATGATATAAAAGCAGCTTGGGTTCAATAACAGAATCTCTAACTTCAGTACTAAGTAATGTGGTCACAATATAATCATATTCATTATTCGCAATTTTCAGTCTCTGTGGGGTTATATCACTTGAACCTTGAATTGATAATGCAAGTATTGGCATCTCTTCCGCTGGTAAATCATTTTCATAGAAATATTTCGTATTATCGCTATAATAATAAATACTACTTACTACTAAAGCTCCAATAACTATTGATATTACTGTCGCAACTACTATAATTGTCCTTTCTGTATCTTTTTTCTTTTTACTCCATCTTGCAAATTTCTTACACTAATTTCTTAAAACTTCATAATATCGCTTATTATTTCGACTATTATTTATCTACTAAATTTTTAAATAATATCTGAAATTTTTGATCACTCGTTTCTAATCCATTTTAAAATTTTAATAATTAACGGGAACTCTCTATTTCTGTTAAATCTATATAATTTTTCCACTCTTTTATTATTTCTATTTTCTTTAATATCTCTAATATCTCTAATATTATTCGTAATTGAAAATCTAATCTCATGAAATAATTACTCCAATACCCAAATTCAAATAAATTTGAAATTTAAGGACAAATTTCTAACCCCTTAATATTGAAATTGATACAAAAATTTGATAAAATCTCTATTATACCCTCCCGACCTTCTAAAATTATAAATTAACTTTAAAAATATTTTAATTTATATTTACTATTTATTTTTATTAATTTGTAATCAATTTCTTATCTGCAATTCCTCCCATTTGGTATGAACAGGAAATACCAAAATAATTAAAGACCTCTAACAAACTATAATCATGTGTAACTACTACATATGAAAATCCCTTTAAATCATTACCCAATACAACAAGCGACAGCTCATTCATAAATTCTTTTTTATTGTGCTTATAATATACTTTCCTTAATTTCTTGCAACCTAAAACTTTTCTTCTCAAATTCAAAATTTGCTCTTTATTTACATCACATATTAAAACAAATCTCATAAATTTTAAAAAAGTCCTATCGAGAATTTCAATATGAAATGTTATCTCATCAAAAATCTCTGCCGTGATTAAAAATACCATTTTGTCCCCACTTTCCTTCATATATTCCATTAATTCTTCTTTATTTTCCCCGAATGAACTTAAAATAAAACATGAATCCATTAAAATTATTAATTTATCGCTCTTATCCAATTGTTCCATTAATTCTTCTTTATTAAATATCCTCATTAACCCTCTTTTTTTACATTCATTTTGGATTGCGTTTCTAATTTCATTAGCTCTTGGCACAACAAAAATATCTCCAAAAACTTCTTGAAATTGTTCTAATATCTTAAATATCGGAATATCTTTGTAAATTTTATGTTTCTCAAATATTATATTTTTAAAAAATCTCGGAAATGTCTTATTCATCTGCTTTCTCAATCTTATATATACTTTTACTCCGCAATCCCGCTTGATCCTGGCTAAAAACATATCTAAAACTAACCTTGCACTCCTAAATGTACTATCTCTCTCTATCGCTATTTCAAATACCTTAAAAAATATTTTTTTTATATAACATCTTCCTTTCTTCCTTATCTCTTTTTTTGAAAAATTTCTCTTTAATATCTTATTAAACCTTTTAAAATCTCCTGGACCTGATATCTCTTCTTGAAATTCTCTAAATAGGCATCTTACCTTCTCTGAACTCGACTTTCTATCCAATTTCATTTCTTTTACTCTCCCCAATTCTTTTATCCTTAAATTAATACTTTTTATTGATTATTATATCTAATCTTATACAAAAATATTATTTAAACTTATCAATTTGAATTGTAAAAATAAAAAAAATTTAAGATTAATCCAAAAAATAAACACTCATATAAATAAAAGAATATAATCGATGTCAAAACATTAAAAAATAATACCTATTAATTGACTTTTTATTTCTAACCTATCTTTTATTCTGCTAAATCCCACATAACCTTGATATTCTTACAGACCGTCAAGTTAAACTTCTTGTCATATCTTAATTAAATTGTTTATCATAATAGATGCTCAACTTAATGTAGGATGACAAATCTAAGTAATTCCCTTTACTATAAAACATTCTCGAAATATCTGAACTCCTTAACAAACCTATAGACACCAAACCTCTTAATACTTCGAGTTTAATAACTTGATTAACCTATATGTCTTACACTCCTCTCATAATATTACCATTATTATATCTTTACCAATTAATTAAAAACCATATCCTAATAAACTTATTAAAACTTTTTAAGATATTTATTTTTTTGTTTATATCATAAAACAACTTATTAAAAACATTTTAAATAATAATTCCGCCTTGATTTATATTAATTGTATTAAAAACAATTAATATCTAAATTTAAAAATTAAATATCAATTTGCTGATAAATTAACATAACAAAAATCCTATTAAAAAACTTGACCTAATTTATATCATAAAATAACTATAAATTGTAGTACGATTTCCATGAAAAATAAAAACGATCCCAAACTCTCTAAAATTATTTTTAATATTCTTAAAAATAATAAGGACCTAACAATAAAACAGCTCATTTCTAAAATTAATTCGGAATATAATTATTCTAAAAATCAGGTAATTAATTGCATTAAAGATATGGACAATCAAAAACTTATTGATATATCCAAAATTATAATACCCAGGTACCAAACACCTAAAAATCCCATTATCAATTATTTTTTGAACAAAAATTCATTACCATTCTGGCTAAGTCTAATAATTATTGTAATTTCCTTCCTTCTAGTTCTTTATGTCCCTCAAAATTCAATCTACTCTGAAAATCTTTGGTACCTTTTTCTTGGAATTCTAAGAATAATTTTTGGAACTATTATAACTTTATTTCTACCTGGTTATTTATTATTATCTCTACTTTTTTATAATAAAAAAGACCTTGATACTTTACAATCATTTGGACTAAGCATCGGTCTGAGTATTGTAATCGTGGTCTTAATTGGTCTTATATTTAATTTTACACCGTTCGGAATCTCTTTAATCCCTATCTTATTAACAATTGAATTAATTTCTCTTGCGTTCTTAATCAGTTCCACAGTAATAAAAATAATATACAATAGAAATACAGAGGAATGATTTTGAAATCTAACTTATATTCGCATAATTAAAAATAAATAACAGTGGACGATTAATTTTAATTAAAAAAGTTTCATTTTCTATTTTTTAATTACAACATTTCTATGTTAATTAGTTAATGGATAGTTTATAATTAAAATTATATTGTTATATTTTGCTAATTCTTTAGATAATCCATATACCCCTGCTATAATTCCAGCTCCTCGTTTAAGTGGAATATTAACTGAACTGGGAATATATTACATTTTCATAATAATTATATCGTCCATAAAATTGATAGTATTAAAGTAGAAGGTTATTCTGTTAAATTCTAAATTTAAATCATTTTGTAATTTTGCTGATTTATTTTTATCTTTAAATGTATAAAATCCGAATTTAATCAATAATTTAATCTGAATATTTTAGATAAAAAAGGGTCTTATTACTTTTAAAATCAAAAATTTCATAATAATAAGAAGTAAAATAGTAGGTGGGTTTGAAAAATCAGAATTTAAATATCCAAGTTCAATAAGCTGAGAATTTTTCTATCACGGAAAAGTGATTCCAGCCAATTTTTTATTTCAGGAGAGAAATTGGTGAATTTATTATTTTTAAGTATAAGGGTGTGGAGTTTTTTTAAATTACAAAAGGAGTCCGGGAGAGTTGTTAAATTATTGTGGTCGATATATAATACTTCTAGGTTAATCAAATTTCCGAGTGATTCAGGCAAGTTTGTCAAGTTATTATTAGACAATTTAAGTGTTTGTAACCTTTTAAGAAGTCCAAATGAACCAGGTAATTTAGAGAGTTGATTTTCTTGCAGCATACATTCTTTTAGGCTAATTAGGTTACCAAAATTTTCTGGGAGGAATTGTAATGAGTTAGAATTCAGGTATAATTTTTGGAGTCGTTCTAATTTTGGGAAGTTAGAGGGTAGGGATTCAATTTTATTGGAGCTAGCGTCCAAAAGTTTTAAAGACTTCAAATTACCGATTGATTGAGGGAAACCTATTAATTCATTGGATTTTGCGTTAAATTCTTTAAGGTTAGCAAGGTTTCCAAAGGATTCAGGAAGTTCTTTTATTTTGTTATTGTTAATGTTTAAGTTTGATAGATTTTCAAGATAGCAAACTGGTTCAGGGAAATAAGTGAAATTGTTGTGAGAAAAAATTAAGGTTTTTAGAGATTTTAGGTTTTGGAAAGAGTGAGGTAATTCTGATAGGTGGTTTTCGCGTAAATTTAGGGTTCTTAACATGGGTAGTTCTCCAATTGAAGTAGGTATTGAATTTAATCCTTTATTATAGAGTCCAATTTTTACTACATGTCGGCTTTCCATGGTATAACCGAAGCTATTATAGATTACATCTGGGATAAGTGGGAGGGGTTCGTCCAGAAAATTTTCGAGTTCCCTAATGATTTTTTCTTCTTGTTCGAACAATCTTTGCAATTTTTGTACACTTTCTTTTTGTAATTATTTAAATTTAATAGTGTGTCCTAATTTTTCCATAGTTTTGATCCATTTTTTAATATCTTTTGGGATTTTTTTAATTTTGTTATTTTCAAGGAAAAATTTTTCTAGTTTGTTTAAATTAATGATCGACAGTGGTAGTTCTTTAAGTTGGTTATTAGCAACATCAAATTGTTCGAGAAATTCAAGATTTCCGAGGTTATCTGGTAATTTAGTTAGTTTATTTTTGTGTAAGTCTAGTAATTCAAGTGATCGTAAATTACCAAATGAATCAGGTAATTCATTTAGTTCATTGGAATAAGCGTATAAGAACTTTAGGGAAGTAAGATTACCGAATGAATCGGGCAATTTCTGTAATTTACATAGGGCGGCATTCAGTCCGGTAAGGGACCTTAAGTTACCGAATTCATCTGGGAGGTTAGTTAATGGGTTTTGGCTGATATTTAGTTCTTCTAGCAAAGTCAAATTACCTATAGCACTTGGAATATGCGTTATTCGATTTGCTCCGAGATATAATTTTTTAAGTGATTTTAAATTCTCAATACAATTTGGAATTTCGGAAATTTGGTTATTAGCGAGGTTTAGCTCTTCTAATGATGTCAGGTTACAAATTGAAGATGGAAATTGAGTTAATGAATTAGATTTTAAGTTTAAAAATCTTAATGATCGTAAATTGGAGATAAAATCTGGTAATTCAGTTAAGGAATTAACTGAGAGGTCGAGGTATTCTAAGGAGGTTAGATATTGTATCATTTCTGGCACGGCTTTTATTTTTGTATATTTCATGTCTAAAGTTTTTAAATTTGGTAAATTTATTGAAAAAGGGAAATCTTTTAAGCTTGTGCAATTATATAATGAAAGGTACTCCAGTTTTTCCAAGTTATCTACGCATTCAGGGTAGGACCAAAAGCTATTTACACTCAAGTTAAGATATTTAAGATTTTTTAGATTGGACAAATTATCTGGAAGTTTACTAAGGAGCATATGGCGTAAATTCAATTTTTCAAGGAACTGTAATTCACCTATTGTTTCAGGTAAAGATTTAGCTTCAATTTTATGTAATCCTAGTTCAGTTATGTGTCCCTTTTTGATAACATATCCAAATGTTTCATCACCTACTTCTGAAACTTTAGGAATAGGCTTTCCTATTACCAATTGTAAATCTTCTAAAAATAGCCTTTCATTTTGAGGGATATTTTCCATTTTCTTATTCTCCATAAATATCTAATATCAAATATATAGATTAAATTTATCCGATTTTGGAAAATAATGATAGTAATTTACAATTTAAATAATCATTTTTAAAAATTTCTTTATAACGCTTACAATGAGTTTTTGTAAATCCAGATGTCGAAATAGAGTTTGCGTTTTTTAAAAGGGGCAATTCAGATTTTAATTTTTTACACATATTTACAAATTTAAACAAAAGATAAATAGGCACTATTGCTAAATTAAGGTAGTCTATTATCTATTTAAGCATTTTATTAGCCGGCTCTAGAGATTTTCGCATAGTAAAGTAGATGTTTTAAATATGGTACATAATTAGCCTCAGCAAGTTAGTATCAGGTAGGCTAGGGCTTTAAAGCTTGAGCGAAGCATGGTACATACCAATTCTTACAATAATAATATCTATGATCGGTTATTAACAGAAGTATTTTGTCTATTTTTCTCTTTATATTATGCGAGTTAAAGTTATATTTGAAGCTGAGATAAATTATTGGTGTTAATATAATTATAAAGATTTTCTGTTGTGTACAAAATTGAAAAAATATCTGATAATGGAGACATAATTTTTAAAGCTTTTAATTGTGAAAACTTAAAAAGTATGAAAAAAGTTGCTAGGCATGTCCAACAAATATCGGCTATTTGTAAAGTTGTGGGATATTTATTATAAAAAATATGGTCAAAGAGATGCACCCAAAATTGGACGTCGAATGTCTATTAATTCCTGAATTATACGAATCTATAGTAAAGTCGGGTTTTTTCTCATGGAAAATATTTTTTAAGATAGACTAAAAGCTGTAATTCTTATGATTAATGGATTAAACTTTATAAAATATTTAAAAATGCCTTGTAATATCATTTTTCACCTAAAAAAACCTTTAAAAATTCTTCATAATTTAAATCTACGGATATAAAAATATTCGTCCCTTTTATCGGTATACTTCCCCAACCTCTGTTTTTATAAAAACATTTAACCTCTTGAAATTTTATTATTTCTGGATTAATTGCTGCACATACCGCTAATGGATCATGTAATATTTTTCCTCTTGAATGTTTCTTAAGATAATATTCCATAGAATCCCATATAAGACGCCACGCAGGGTGCTCTGCTGTTTTCTTTTTGACCAATTTATGAAGTTCATGGTCATAAATTACAAAATGAGTGACATCTTTTGAAATTAAATATTTTTTCTCAATATTAGGTGAATTTAAGAACTTCCAGGCACCTTCTAAATACAAGTCGAAATTATGCGCTCGAAAAGTTTCTAACCCCTTATATCGAGGGTGCTGTCGCTCTATTGGTATACAATTAACGCCTGCAAATCCGCTCTGAACAAACATCTTGTCAAATTTAATTTCTGGGTGATAGGTCAAAAGGTCGTATATATTTCCCAATGGTGCACCTGATATTAGCAGTCCACGGGGATATTTGGCGCATAATTCTGCTAAAATTTCATGCCCTAATCCATCCGGCTCCACCGAACTAAAATCCCCGCATGCAAATATTCTATAAATTTTTGAAGTTTGGAGGCCCTTTAATGGAGATCTCGGGTCTCTACTCCCTACCAATACGTCATCTAAGCCTATATTTTTAAGCATTGTCTTCACAAATCCTACTTGGTCCTTAGAACCTGGATATATACTGATCCCCCTTAATTTCACTCTTTTATTACACGCAAGCATTAATACTGCTATCGGATCATCCGGGTCTCCTGTTTCCATATCATAAAAAATGTCAATCTCGTCCATCTAAATATCTCTCCTGCTCATAAAATTAATTTATCATGAACTGCTCCTATGGGACCAAACATTTTGATAGACTTGAATAACAATTTATTAAAAAATTACCATTTATTAAAATGTACCTAATTAACAATTTTAAAGGAAACATCGATTTAAACAAACGTCCAACAAAATTTCAATTATTTATAAAAAATAAGATTATGTTTTAATTCCTCTGTTCAAATAAATTATCAGGAATTCTTATGACTAATTAGTTATTTAACGAGACTTTTGTATTTATCAATTAAAATTTTAGAATTTTCGTTTAGATATATGGAGGTTTTTTCGAAATTGATTAGGTTGCTATTTTTAAGCCATTTAAATCCATTACCAATTTTATCTTGAGTGAAATCATCAGCCAGTTCCTTTTTAAGCCAAGCGAGTGTAGCTCGATTTTTATATCTACCAGTTCTATTAGCCATTTTAATAAGAGTACTAATTACAACATTTTTGAGATTTTGAGGAATAATAGTCTCAAGATTTTCGTGTTTAAGAGTTGGGTTGGTATTGGGTGTTGGTTCAGAGTTGTAGGTCTGCGTGGTGGATGGGGTTAATATATCGTCAATGGCTGGAGAAGTAGATTTTAAATATGTAGTAATAGAAGATTGAGAATCTATAGATGAAAGTTCTATAGGTTTAGGTGGCAATAACTGATCATTTTGAGCAGGAATTTTGGGTGGTTGCGTCGTTTCTATTGGTACTGTTTTTGATTTTACAAGTTCATTTACGCTTAAATCTTGCGGGATACTAACTTGTATAGTTTCAAATTTACTTCTTAACTCGTTAATCGATGTTTCAGGAATTATTACTTCAAGCGTTCTAATGCCAGTATTTTTAGGAATTAATCTCATATAGTCAAGAAAAAAGTCAAATGAAAAATTAAAGATTTTTTGAAATAGATATTGATAATCATCAAGGGTTATTTCCCTTTTAAAAATCTGGTCAAAATGATTTGGTAATATTAGCGTGAGGTAAGCTATTTGCTCTTTATTTAAGGGGTTAAATCCGCCGACCCGCTGTCCGAATTCTTTTAATCGTTGTTTTAATATTAAGTGTAGAGGTGATGTAGTTAAAAAGTAAAGGTATTCTAATTTGAAATTTTGAAGTAAATCGACAGATGTGCTAGCTTCCTCTAATTTTACGGGACTTTTTTCTTCGTACATTTTGACTTGTATTTCGATTCTTTTCTGTTCTGATTCTCCTAGATTTCCAAATAGAATAAAATAAATATCTGGGCGAACTCGTCTTCCACTTACTATGATTTCAGGATTTTTGTGTATTTCAGCGATTTCAGGGTAATGATTTTTAAAAAAATTAAGCATATTGAGAACTCCTTGTTCAACCAAACTCGAGCGAGTGCCCCAAGTTGAAAAATTTGATTGGTCATTAAAATAATTATAAAGGATCTCAATTTCAGCGTAAGAGAGTTCGATCGAGCTAGATTCCCTAAAATTTTTCATAGCTTGGAATTTATTTTGGATTTTTGGAACTTTATTGTTTTTTAGGTAAAACTCCCACACATCTCTGAGTTTTATTAAGATTTTTCTGATATTTCCGCCACAACTGCTGTATAAATATTCAATAGAATTGGTATTAAAGGGATAGAATGGATTAGAGCTAGGAGTACCGCCAATTTCTTTATAATAATATTCTAAATATTTTCTGATAACTTCGGTAGTCTCATTAAAAGTTAAATGCTCAAGTTTTAGGTCCAACCCAATTAAATCTTGAAATTGTATATATCCACTTTTTTTATCCTCTAGGAAATTCTTAAAATCATTCCAAAATTGATCGGTCCCTATAATAAAGAGGATAAAGTTTTTGAGGTCGCTATTTCGTATATTTAATAAAAAAGTGAATATCCGATCAAAATCTTCAAAACGGTATTGCTCGAATGAGTCCATTGCAATAACTACTACCGAATTATATTCATCATAAGTCCATTTATAAATATTAATCATGTTCTTAAATATTGCTTTGAAATCTTCTTCTGATTTTAGAAAATTTTTATCATGAACTATTTCAGCCTCAATATCATCTTTTGCTTCATCTGAAATTTTATTATTTGGGTGTGCCGTTTTTAAAAACTTTAAAAAATATTTGTAATCAATCTCAAAATCTTTTAAATATCGCCTAATTGTCCGCTTATGGGTACCAATTAATTCAATTAATTTTTTGAAATTAAAATCAGTAGCATTTATGTCATAATCGCGTTTAAAAAATTCCGTTGGGGTCATTTTTCTATGAAAAAAGTAAGAGTATAATACGTCTACAAACTTTCTTTCCTCCGAATTAAATGTGTAATATATTGCTCCTTCATGTAAATATTTTACGGTTCTTTTTATTATATCTGATCCCATATCTGCAGGTGGTTCTGAGAACCCCTGAATTGAATACATATAAATATACTCGAACGTAAATTTGCTTGAATCTTGCGGGGCTTCTATCCAAGCTATGTTTATTTTAAAATTATTCAAATCTAAATCTTTTAAATCATTTACCTTTATGAAATCACATATTCGTTTGAATAATGTAGATTTCCCCACTCCGCTTTCCCCTTCAATAATAATTACTTTACAAATACCTCTCTCATCTGAAATCTTTTTGAAAACCCTACCTATCTCCTTCATCTCCACCTGTCTGCCGATAAATACCCTTAAATTCGTTCCTTTCTTGGTAATTACATTTGTTGGAAAGGGGTTTTTATCTTGATACTTCAAAATTAACTTATCCAAGTTATACTCATTGCTCATTTTCTCATTACTCGTTTAATTTAATTTAAAATAATAATATACTTTATTAAAACTGTCTTTATATCCTTCGTCCATATCGTTAGACTTGGCACCCTTTGAAAATTGAATTTTTCCCTCGTCTCTCAATTTCTCGATTAAATCTTCCCAATTCTCGTTTTCTACATTATATCTGTCCCTAATATATTCTCTTAAATCATAAAATGTTATGTATTTTCCCTCATCCTTTTTTGCAATCTCTTTCATAATTTTAATTAATTGATTCTTATTGATAAAAATGCTCTTTTTATTGGATTTCAATGGTTTTAATTTAAGATAATCCTCAATTCGATAAATACGCGAATTTATATCAATAATACTTTTACTAAACGCTTCTATCTTTTTATTATAATAATTTATTGACTGATTTAGCGTATTAATAAATTGAACTAATTGATTTTTTATTTCGTTTATTTCTAATCTTATTTGAGATGTTTTATCTAAAGTAGATACTTTATCTGATACTACTTTTTTGCTTACCGTCTTCTGTCCAACTTTAATTTCTAACCTTTTTTTCTTTTTTAAAGCATCTTGATGATATTTTGAATTGATATGCCTCTTTGAATTCGGATTCATCAACTTCTTTCCACAAACAGGGCAGATTTTTGCCTTTTGCATCCTTTAAACCCCGCTTTTTTATTTTAATAAAATTTCTTCATTTCTTGTTTTATATCTTGGTTCATTTCTTATATTAAAATTCTCTTTTGATATATATAATTGATTTACTTGTTAAACAATTTTTTTTTCTTAACAGCAAACTCCACTAAATAAAGATCCTAAAAAACAATCCTCGTGCCTTTATGATACTTTAGGGTATGAAACAGATATTGCAAACGATGTATCAATTAATTTAAGAATCAAAATGAATTTTTAGAATAAAATACATACTTTATTATAAAACTATGCATTTCTTCCAAAATTTAGCTAATCAAAATAGGGCTACATTCTCTTGATTCGCTAAAAATGCTGAACATTTTATTGATAATATGAAGGAATATCCTCTTAATACTTTTGAGGATAAGGGCGTTATTATATTGAGGGCTCTGCATTTCAGACTAATTCAATTTCGTAGAATAATGTCGTATTAATGCTGTATTTAATACTTCAGAAGTAATTATTAAATCACTACAAGAAATTGATACCTTAAAAAAAGAGTATACGAAGTAATCAAAAAATTACTCATGAAATTTAATCGCATAATTGTTTTTGTAATATGATCTATGACGTGTACAGAAAGTAGCTCACCACATATAATGAATAATTTGAAAAATGGAAACATCAAGTGGATCAATATTCTAAAAAGGGTATTACCGAAACATTCATAGAAAGATAACGGAAATATAAACTCAAAAGATTTAGTGGCTAATTTAATGAATTAGATGGCTTTGGGAATTTCTATAAGGCCCGAGAAATCTTTAGAAGATTCATAAATTTAATTTTATAGTTTTTAAAATGGTTATTTTCTTAACCAATTTTTTTTCCAGAGGACAATTACAACAACACCAATAACACTTGTAATTGAAATAGATAGGACGGTAATAAATAGCCAATTCATCGGCATATTTTGCATATTTTTTATGTATAAAGTGATAATCGGGTCATATTCAAGTTTAGACACGTTATCACCAAGTCCTTCGAACCAAAGTATAAAATGCCAATAATTATTTTCAGGCAGACCATTGGAAGTGCCATCATTCTCAATTAGTGAAGATACGTTAAAATCCTTGGAGCTCGAATCATTATAGATTAAGTTATAATCATTTTCAAGTCGAAAAGTTGAGGTCGTAATTCCACCATTCGTAAACATTCCAATTCGTTCCTCGTTGTTTAAATCTCCAACATTATTACAAGTATATACTCGATTTGTAGATAGAAATAAGTTTTCTGGCGTATTAATTAAAGTCCAATTTAAAAAATCAATATACCAATCAGTATTTATTTCGACTTGATCAGACGTTATATTTACTTGATAAACGATTAAAATTGACATTTCAATTTCTGAGCCATAATGTGGACTATTATTATTTTTCTCAACTAATTTGTAATCCGAGACGCTGACATTCCAATTAAGTAATGTGTATTCAGTTGTTATAGTATAATTTATATTAGTATATTGAAACGTAGCTTTGACAAAAGAAGCACCATCTCCATCATCCAATACCGTATCACTTGTCTTATTATTTCCAGTAGTTATATAATATCCGCGAAAATCCATTCCATTATTGTGCCACGTATTATCTACTCCGTAATACACAAATATTATTTGAAAATGTTGTTTTATGACGGATTCAGATTCATTAATTAAGAAGACATCTGTGTTATAATCTATAGTGAATTGATTACTAGTAATTAAAATTCTCGACCCATTAGCATATCGACAATGATTTTCCTCTATTGGACCATATACAAAATCAGGATTATACCAATCAGCCAGCTCCCACGTGATCCCGTTTATTCCACCTGAATATTTAATATTCCAAACTTTTTGATACGGTTCTATGTAATAATTCATTTGATAGACGTCAAAATTTGTTGATGGTTTATTTGTAGGGTGTATATTAAAAATATAGACTCCTAAAAATATATTCGACATGTTTAATGTTAACATTAACCATATAATTCCTGATATTATAAAATTGATTTTTTTAATCTTCTTCAACCGAAATAGAGATACATATAATATTACAAAATATTCTAAACTTATTTATATTGATAATCTATATATTACTAAATTTTTACAAATCCCGTCTGATATTAAATTTTATCTCTTTTTAATTCTATAATCGTTTTATTAATGTTTCATGTTTTATTTAAATTTTTTTTATTTCGAGATTTTTCAAAATCTTTTATACAATAATAATATATAAATAATTTCATTCTTTTTTCAGAGAATTTAATGTTCGGAAATATTTTTTAGTATTAATATACCTATAGGGACTACAGGGACTATAAGGGGTTTTAGTGATATAATGAAGGATAGTAAATATTAATATCATGAAGGAGTAAAATACTCAGTTTTAGGTCTTCATTTTAAGCGGAAAAATTGATAAAGTGGACTGCCATATATTATATTGTCCAGTAATTTTAGTACTTATAAGAAATGGAATTTAATTATTATCCAAATGAATACGTCAGCTCCTATTATACGCAAACAATTACAGTTTTTTAGTAGCAGAGCTGAAACTTGATAAAGATTTAACCAAAATAATAGGACTCGGTTCAGATAAAATCCCACATACACCTACTCTAAAAAAGATCTTTCATGAACTTAATATTGATATACTATATCAAATAAATTTACAGTTTATTAACAAACTACGGTCATCTGGTTTCCTGAATTTTAATAAACTTGCTGTGGATTCATTCTCCATCGAACCATATTCTAGGCCACCGACAAAAGGAGGAGAGAACTGTTCTGACACTAATACTATTTTGGGCTATTCAAAGCATAATGGTAGGTGATATTTTGGGTATAAAGATCATATTATAACTGATATTGATATCAAACTTGGTATCTTTTGCATTGTCGTGAAAGTAAACTAATCGGATCAAAAATTAATGGACTCATTAATCGATTTATTGAAAGAGATGGAGATATATCCCTGCCATCTTCTGGCAATCGCAGGTTGTAATAGTGAAGACAACTATTTTAAATTGAAAGAGGAGCTTAACTGCAGTAGGATAACCAAACCCAAGGAGAAAAAAAAGTAAAAAATATACTATAAAAACTATAAATAAAGCAAAAAAATTATCAAAATAGACTACTTTAGATAAGTATATCCCGATATAGAAAAGATATAAAGAAAATTGTAAGGCTTACTAATATTGAAAAGGAAGTTTTATTAAGATATATTATAATACTAACTATTGCGATTGTATCGAGCTGGTTAAATATATCTCAAGTGATGCGGTCTCCTAAACTCTCCCAAGACTAAGACAGCAAAAGGATAAAAATTCCAGCCCGAAAAATTTAAAGTCGAAAACTTATCATTTAAAATCGATCTTTAAGAATTTTTAGCAGTCTAATAATATATTGCAGACTAATAATAATTACATTAAGTAATATATATTACTAAATTTATTGCAGTTTTTATTGCAGTTATGATTATGATAGATATTATTATAAAAATTATTTTATAACTATATAGTTATTATGAGAATTTAAAGTATATTTATTTGGGTGTGTAAATGATAATTGAATCAAATAACGGCAAGAAATTAAATAAGATAATGAAGTCAGAAACCAGTGAAACATTTTTAGAATTAGTTAAATTTTATAAATATTATTATGATTATGAAGAGAAAAGACAGGATACTTTAGAGAATAAAGCGAGTTTAGTTCTGGGATTTTCTGGTATAATCTCGAGCATTATTACGGGTGTCTGGCTCAATTCATACATATTTGAAAATATATTAATGCTCATTATTTTTCTAATAAGTATAACATTCTTTATAATTGGTGGGATAAGTGCTTTGCTTACACTTAAACTTAGAAAATATAACAGCCCATTTATTCTAATAAATGCCAAACAAATTGAATATTGGTTAAATACAGAAGTTAATGAACTTAGGTCAGAAATAATAAAAAATTTTTCAGATAGCTTAATCAATAATTGGGAAATTAATAATAAAAAATTAAAATGGTTAACAATAGCTCTGCTTGGTATAACAATTGGAATAGTATTTTTATTTATAATGGCAATATTATTTGCTTTTATTTAAATAATTTTCAGTTTGTGTTTAAAAAATGAAAACAATTAAAAATGACAAATATCAAATCAGGATTTATTTAAACGATAAAATATTTGTTAAAAACATAGATTTACGGTGTATGTCGTGTAAAAATGAATTAAATAGTGGAGATTATGTATATTATTGTGTAAAACATAAAAAATTATTGTGTTATAAATTAAAATGTCTTATGAAGCACGCAGGACATGTTTTCTATAGAATTGGAATTATTACAAATTTATCAAGAAAATCCAAAAATAATAAAATGAACAAAATAAATAGCAATTTGAAGATAAAAAACAAACAAATTCCAAAAATATTGATATATGAAAAAATAAACAAAAAGAACGGGCACAAAGATTTTGAAATGATTGGTGAAATAAAGCCTGCATTATCAAGAATATATTTATTTGATGACATTGACTTCATAAAAGAAAATTTTGAGATTTGGAAAACATAACAAATAAAGAAATTTTCTCTTATTTTGATGGTCTGATATCTCTGCTTTTTTGGTATATTACACTTTTTCTGAATTTTATTATTATTTTAGATAGTCTTCTAGAATTTATAGATTCCAGATACTTCATTTATAATATTCTATTAGTCAAGATATCAATAAATATCAATAATGAATGTCCTTTTTTGCCTAGTATTTACCCGACCATCATTAGAAATATCTTACCATTTTTCTTAGCAAGCCTCTTAGTTTCCTCAGTTGCGTGATTCGAATTTGCAACTAGAAGTGTCTCAATAATAGATTTCACGGTATTTGGGCTATTTTAGCTGAAAAATAATGAAATAAATGCCTTGAAATTGGACTATACGTGTTATGAAAATCTACGTGTAATTGATAATTACAAATCATCAAATGTCCAATCCAAAATGTTTATAAAGGTGTATTATTGATTGTGGAAGAGTATGAGGATCATTATAATCGTAATTTCCATTGACACAAGAATAATAACAAGTATATAATTTAATAATATCATATAAAGCGAATACTCTCTTACCATCATCATTTTATATATATTTTATATTAATACCATATATCGGGCACTTTAATTTTTTATTATCAGTCCATTTCGCGTATATTGATTTGGGTGATTTATCCAAATTTTCTATATTCATCAAAATTTCTTATCTTATAGGAAGAATTTAATTCATTCATTTGTATGTATTTTTTGTCGGAAAAGATCATTTTTACGATCCAAATTTTTTAAATATAAGAATAAATTAAGGTATATAATAAAATGACAAAAACACTTAGAATAGTTGGGGGAATTATAGACCTTATAGGCAGTGGATTTTTTTTCATATTTGTGGTATCTTTATATATGTTCCCATATGCTGAGCTAAAACTTGTCCCATTGCTTTATTAATTATCTATATTTATTATTGCAACTATTGATGGTATTTTTCTCTTGCTAGATAACACAAAAGTCGGTATTCTCACATTAATTGTTGCTGGCATGATTATAATTGGAATGTTTACCCCGTGGGTCGTTCCTGGATATTCTAGATGGCTCACAACTACTTGGCTATTTGATATTATCCTTATTGCTATTGGTGGAGTAATTGGCCTAACAGCAGGCTCAGAAAAACAATCTTGATTATATCTTTGATTCCAAATATTCATTCAAATTTTACTCCTTTTTTAGAAAATATAATTTAAAAGTCAAATGTTAAAATTAAGAAAGGAATTATCTCAAGATTGGAATATAATAGAAATAGGAATTAAAATTAATAATTTAACTTGTTTAATTGTTTGTATAGATTT
>SUPR01000047.1 GCA_005191425.1 Candidatus Helarchaeota ASGARD archaeon Hel_GB_B | reverse complement strand
CTATTGGAGATCTGAGAATTGGGTAATTGTCCCAATTAATTTAATTTTAATGGTTATTGGATTGATTTTTTATTTTATATTTAATAGATTAAGAAAAAATAAACAGAAAAAAAATAGATAGTGATATTACAAAAATGACTGACCTATCCTCAAATAAGAAAATAGAAATAGATAAAAATTATAACTTTTCTGAAGTAGAAGAAAAATGGCTTAAAATTTGGGATAATTTAGAGGATCAGCGTAGAGCTAGCGCGGAAGTCAAAGAAAAAAAAACCTTTGTTATTTCAATGCCTCCCCCAAATGTTACTGGCAAATTAACAATGGGGCATGGACTAGTCAATTTACTCCAAGATATTCTAATTAGATTACATAAATTAAAAGGGTACAATGTCCTATGGATTCCTGGCTTTGACCATGCTAGTATAGCTACCGAAATAAAAGTCGAAGAATATCTAAGAAAACAAAATATTTATAAAAAAGACCTAGGAAGAGAAAAATTTCTAGAATATTGTGTAGAATGGAGCGAAAATAAAAAAGAAATAATTACAAAACAATTAAAACGGCAAGGATATTACCTTGATTGGACTCGCAGCCGTTATACTATGGACAAAGAGTATTATTATGCTGTAATAGAATGTTTCATCAGGCTTTATAAAAAGGGTTTAATTTTTAAAGATAAAAGATTAATAAATTGGTGTCCAGCCTCGCTTACAGCTTTATCTGATGAAGAAGTTGATATGAAAGAAGAGGAAGGGTCATTATATTACATAAAATATCCATTAGTCAATGAAAATGATTATATTATAGTAGCAACTACTCGCCCCGAAACATTATTAGGTGATACTGCCGTAGCAATTAATCCAGATGATGAGAAAAATAAGAAATATATTGGAAAATATGCAATTATTCCATTTGTAAACCGTAAAGTTAAAATCATTGGTGATTCAAGGGTAAAAACTGATTTTGGGACTGGCATTGTTAAAGTCACTCCCGCTCATGACCCAGCCGATTTTGAAATCGGAAAAGAACATGGACTGGAATTTATTAATATATTTAATGAAAACGCCACAATTAATGAAAATGGAGCACAATTTAAAGGTCAAGATAGGTTTGAAGCAAGAAAAAACATTATCAAACAATTAAAAGATATGGGTTTATTTGTTAAAGAAGAAAAATGTGTACATAATGTCCCCTATTCACAAAGGGCAAATGTAATAATTGAATATATTCTTTCACAACAATGGTTCCTTAAAATGGATCCGTTTGTCGAAAATGCAATTAATGCCGTAAAAAATGGTGAAATTAGGTTCTATCCGCAACGCTGGGAAAATAGCTATTACAATTGGTTATATAATATTAAAGACTGGTGTATTTCTAGGCAATTATGGTGGGGACATAGAATTCCCGTTTATTATTGCGAAAAATGCGGGCATCAAAATGTAGGACACCAAATGCCAAAAATATGTGAAAAATGTGGAAATAATAAATTTAAACAAGATCCAGATGTACTTGATACTTGGTTTTCATCCTGGTTATGGCCATTTGCTATACTTGGATGGCCTAAAGAAACAATGGACCTCAAAACTTTTTTCCCAACATCGGTATTAGTTAGCGCTCCTGATATAATTTTTTTCTGGATAGCTCGTATGATATTTGCCAGTCAAGAATTTTTGGGTAAAAATCCCTTTTCAGTAGTTATATTTAATGGACTTCTCCGTGATAAACTGGGAAGAAAAATGTCTAAAAGCTTAGGAAACTCACCAGAACCTCTAAAATTAATCGACAAATATGGCGCAGATGCAGTTAGGTTGAGCTATGTCTTACCAAACCCCATCGATAGAGATATAATTTTTGATGAAAGTACTATAGTTAAATCTAAACAATTTTTAAGAAAATTATGGAATGTTTTTAGATTATTAATGCTTTTAACTGCCGAAATGGACAAAATTGACTTAAATAAAATTGATCCTAATTTGTTTAATACATTCGATAAGTGGATTTTATCACGGTTCAATAGAACTGTAAAAAAAGTAAATGCACATTTTGAAAATTATAATTTTAACGGTAGTATCGTTGAAATTCATCATTTTATCTGGCATTCCTTTTGTGATTGGTATGTAGAAATTGTAAAAATTTATAATAAATATGCTGACAAAAAAATCAAGGAAAACATGAAACTTTTGGGAATTAAAATTTTATTAGATTCCCTAAAATTACTACATCCATTTGCACCATTTATAACCGAAGAAATTTGGTCCAAATTTACCTTTAATAATAACTATATAATTGATTCTGATTGGCCTAAAGCAGATGAATCATTGATCTCAGATGAATTAGAAGATAATTTCAAAATATATCAAAATATCATCACCTCAATAAGAAAATTAAGATTAGAATCAAATTTCCCGAAAAAAGAGGAAGTTGAAGTTTATCTTATTATAAAAGAAAAAGTAGAAACAATATTAACAGATGAAATGAAGAACTTAATGCTAAAAATTTGTAATATTGGAAAACTTGATTTATTGAAAGAAAAAGACGAAAAATTAGCTAAATTTCCAGCAATTACAGGAGAGAATTTCATTTCTATAATTAATACTTCAAAAAATATTGAACTAGAAAAAGAGCGGTTAATCAGAAAATTGAAAAAATTAGAGATAAAATTGGCCAAGAATGAAAAATTACTTCATAATAAAAACTTTTTAACTAAAGCCTTCAAAGATGACCCAAAAGCCAAAGAACAAAAAATAGCTGAAATTAAAAATAAAGTAGATACGTTAAAAGATGAAATTAACACTATTCAAGAAATTTTAAACCACTATTAAAGCCCTACTCTAAAATTTAATAGTTTTAGAATAAATCTAACACTAAATCTAAAACAATATAAACTTCCTTCTTCTTATTAGCTAATTAATAAATTTCTCATTTTATTATTAGCTAATTAACAAATTTCATCGAAAAATTATTGGAACATTATACTCTATTTTTATATAAGAGATTAGAAAAACAAAATTTCAAAATTTCAATAACTAAACCACATTTTTTTTTTAATTATTGATTTAATCAATTAATCATTAAAAAAAATATAATAATAACAACTAATTAAATACAATTTATATAGCTTACAAAATTTAGTGGAACAAATTTTAATTTCAATTTATTATTGCATTTAAAAATAAGTTAATCTGGTCCTTAAAAAGATCATTTCAGTAATTGTATATATATTATTTATTAAGAATTACAGAAAATTCTTTAACAATTAAACATAATATATTTAATAGAATAATAAGAAAATAATTTAAAATAATTAACTTCAAAAGTAATTTGAATTTAATTAATATCGGTAAAATTTATTGAGAACATTAATTTGAAAATAAAAGGATTATAAATGAGTAAGAAGTATAAAGACCGCGAGGATGCAGGGCGGATTTTAGCGAGAGAAATATCTTATATGGCAAAAAAAAGGAATATCGATATCAATCAAGATAATGCAGTTATATTAGCGATCCCAGATGAAGGTGTAATACCTGCATATGTAGTAGCAAACGAGTTAAATTTAAAAATAAATTTAATTGTGGTTGGAAAATTAAAATTACCGAATTCGGACATTGGGTTTGGGTCAATTACAATTGATGGGACTACTGTGTTAAATGATGCAATGATTAATAAATATCGGCTAAGGGAAGACAAAATAAGTAAAATAGAAAAAGAAGTTATTGATAAAATGGTAAATAAAATCGAATTATATGAGATCCCTCTTATAAATTTGGAACTTCTAAAAGATAAATATGTAATTATTGTTGATGAAGGCGCAGAAACTGGTTATTCAATGATCGGGGCAATCAAATCCATTAATTTAATAACAGAACCAAAAATAATAATAGTAGCCATCCCTACTTCTAGCTTCCATGCAATTATGGTTATAAACCGTTATACACCGCATATTGTTTGTCCAAATATTGTAGATTCATTTTTCTTTCAAGTAAGAAATTCTTATAATGAATATTATAAATTGGACAATGAGATCGTTCTTAAATATATTGATAAGATAAAAGAAAAAAATATTCTATTCTCTTAAATTCGGGAAATTGGATTTTTAATTAAAAATAAGAAAATATTTTTTTTAGTTTTTATTATTTATTAAATAAATGACGGACGTCTTGATATATATTTTGATAGGCTTAATTTTCTAAAAGGCATATTACTGGTTTTATCTTTAACAATTGAAATCAATTTGTCTAATTCTAATTTCTTTTGGCTATTATCTTCTCTTATTCTTATAGCTAATTTATTTGTATTTAATTCTTCATTACCAATCACGACAATGTAAGGTATCCATTCAAGTTCCGCATTTCTGATTCTTTTGGACAGCGTTTCGTCTCGGTCATCAATATCAACGCGTATTTTGCTAGACTCTAATTTCTCAGAAATTTTCTCACAATAGTCCATCAAATTTTTATCAATTTGAACCGGAATAATTCTTACTTGTGTAGGGGACAGCCAAATAGGTAGCATCGGTTTTTCCTTTTTAAATGCATCTTCTAATATTGAAAACATCCATCTTTCTATACTCCCCAATGATGAATGAACAATAATAAATGGCTTTTTTTCTCCATCTTTATCTGTATATGTGAGTCCATAAGTTTCAGAATCAACAACATCTAACTGGACTGTGCAAAGTTGACAATTACCTCCAACAGAATCAATCCCTTGAAACTCATGTTTAACAGCCCAATAATGTTTCATTGAAGATAGTATTTCAATAAAAGCTGGTAATTTTGAGTATTTTAATAATTCGACTATTTTATTTTTATTTTTTTCATAAAAAGTGTCCACTACTCTAAATACAACAGCGAATTCAATGCCTGTCCCTTTAGCTAAATCATCATAATGACGATATAATTCTTGATATTCTTCCCAACCTTTATCTAAATTGGCTGTAAAACAGTGAATATCTGGCATATGAAAACCTCGTAATCTACGCAACCCGGTTAATTCACCATGTTTTTCATATCGAAAACTTTTAGAAAATTCATAAACCCGAAGTGGTAGACTTTTATAACTAATTTTTGCTTTTTTCATCATTTTAAATAGTCCAAAATCTCCTGCAAATCTTAAAATTAATTTTTTCTTGGTATCTGCACCGGTCACTATGTAATGTTTTTCATGAAAAGAAAGCCCTTGTTTTTTAATTTCTGGATCATCCCAATTATATAAAATTGGTGTATCAATTTCGATTGCATGTAATCTATTAACTGCAATTTCAAATGCCCAATCACAAATTAAGTCAAAAATTAATTTTCCTTTTGGAAAAAACTTAAAATGACCTGCATCAGCTTCTGGAGCATAATCCACTAATTCTAAATGTTGCATTGCAGAAATTGATGGAGGTTCTTTATGTGGAATTCCTTCTAATTCTTCAGAATAAATATATTTTTCAAGTAATTCGTTATTAATTTCTTTTAATATGTTTTGAAGCTGGTCCAAATTGTCTAAATTAATCTTATATTCCTTACCTTCAGGAGTTAAAATGATGTATTTTGATTCTATTTCCTTAACAACCTCTTCCCTTGTAATTTGCTCAACAAAAATTTGTCGGGACAATTCAGATAATGGATGCCCTTTACAAGATATTTTAAATGCTTTATACCACCCAAATGGCGCTTTATATACAATATAATTCTTTTCCTCTAATATTTTTTTGGTCTCGTCTAAAATCTGCATTGCAATATTCTGGTCTTTTATTAAATCTGAACTTAAATGTGCATAAGGATATAGTACAATGGTTTTCTCACTAATCTGACTTGAAATTCCTTCAACTTCCTCCGCTAACTTTTTTGCAGCTTCTTTTATATCTGATCCATCATCTCTTTCTATCGCTGTAAAAACTACAAGACAATTACCTACTTTAATTTTTTTTTCTTTAATTGGTTCAGGCGATTTTATTGCTTTCTTTTTAACTTCGATTTCAATATAGTCCGAATGAATTGTTAATATTCTAATTTTAATGCACCTTTTTTGAATTGTTGTATTTCAATATGAAAATCTAATTGGTCTTTTTTATTTGCTCCTCAATTAAAAAATTAATTGATTAATAACTAACTGAAAAAGATTTTCTTTTAAAATTTAAAAACTTTATTATCTTTGATTTAATATTTAATCAAATCTACTAATTTAAAAAATTCGATAATCTTGTCTCCTATTTACAATATTACTAACACTAAATCTTGATATATATTGCCTCTAATTTAATTATAACTACATTAAAAATTAGCTAATTTTCTAAACAACTAATATAAAAAAACAAATCAAATTTTCTATAATTCTAAATGGAGGGTACTCTCTGCTTACTATCGTCTTTTACAATAGATATAAAAACCTAAAAAAAATTTAATAATTAATATTGTGGGCAATATAGAAAACTAAAATGCATTAACTACTGGTATCCATAGTAAAATTTATTGTAATAAAAATGAAAATTGGTCTTTAGTCATATTTTTAAATAATTAAATTAAAAAGAAAATGATTTAGGGTAGTAAATTGAATTGATTTTAAAAAAATTATGTTTGAAATTGGATATTATAAGCAGAAAGACATTCTTTGGCTATTTCATAGAATGCTTTTTCTATATTATCACCTGTTTTAGCGGAAGTATCGAAAATTTTTATTTTGAGATCATCAGATAATTGGTCTATTTCAGACTTAGAAACTTGTCGATCATCTTGTAAATCTGATTTATTTGCCAATATCAAGTATGGTATATTTCCTACTTCTGATTGGAGGTCGGTTAACCATTTTTTAATATTGTTGAAAGAATCTCTGTTAGTTATATCAAATACTATAATAGCTGCGTGAGCGCCATAATAATAATATCGGCGGATTTCTTCAAACTTTTCTTGACCTCCAAAATCCCAGATAGTTAAAGAGACTTCACCCAAATCCTTGAATTTAACTACTTTTACATTAAAATCAGCTCCAACAGTCATTTTATAATTTTCAGAAAATTGGTTTAAAGAATACTTGCGTATAATTGAAGTCTTACCTACTGCTGCATCGCCGATTACTACAACTTTAAATCTAAAAATATCGTCTATTTTCCAGTTCATTTTATTCCACATTTATAATTTTTAGTTTTAATTAAATAAAAACTTGAAATTTAAACACATTTTATTGATAATATTATTAATTTACTCCCATTTCAATAAGAAAAAGGTTATTTCAAATGTTTAATAATTTTATTCTTATTTATGAAGAATTTTTTAAATATTGATAAAGAATTTTTAAAAAATCTGCCGCTATTTCAAATAAAAAATAAATAAAATTATTAATAATTTACATGCTTTTTATCCTTTTAATGTGAATTTTCTGAATCAAACTTAGCTTTAGGAGATTCCGACTTAAATTTTTTTCTCTTATTTTAAAAATTATTGGCATTATTCTATCCGAAAATTAGTGCCAATAATCTTGTTAGATTAATTTTCATGACCTATTTTGTTCCTGAATTGAAATTATCAATTAATTATTTATAATATTAAAATTGATAGAAATACTATTTTTAAAAAAAGAAATTGATTGATATTAAGAAATGTCAATATTAATTATTTAATATATATCTTTTTAGATTGCTAAAATAAATTAATATTCATATTTAGAGACTTTTCATCATTTTTATTTTTTTTATAAAATTCAAAAAGGTGGTGTATTATGATATATTCTTTTTCTTGGTAATTTTTATCTTTAAACCACATCTTAGCATTTAATAACATTTTCTCTGAAGATTTTTCAATTTTTCTAAAATAATCAATAGCATTATTTATAATGTCAATAAGTTTATCAGGATCGTTTTTTCTTCTTAAAATTACCACTAAATTACCTCCTTACCATCGTTTTCTGGCTAAAAATGCAAGAAGCCTACATTAATACTGGAAATTTTCAAGATTTTATTGACAATTTTTCTAAGAATTTAAAAAATAAATGAATTTAATACCAAAAATATGAAAAAATATGTAGTACAGATTACTGTTCGAAATTCTATTTGATGAATCTTGTTTATATGATCTCTCATATTTTCATCCATAATATTTCAGTCAAAAGTTGCTTAATAATAAAATATCTTTTGATAACTAATCCAAATAAAAAGATATTTTTAAATCCCTAAGTTGCAATAAAATATATATCGAGCAATCTATCCATTCAATAATTAAATATAGATTGTTGGGTAATAATATCAAACTTTTAAAATAGTTATATGCAATAAAGCTCATCGAATTAATCCAAAATTATAAAAACTAAAATTATTAATAATGATAAATTTATTTTTTAAATATTAATTAAATTTTAATTTATTAAAAAACCATATTTTTATAATATATTATTTTTTATTTCCTTATTTCTAAAAATATCCCGTATCATTTGATCTAATCAATTCCATTTTCTAAATTATTAAGATTTTGATCATTTTTCAAACTTTTCTTTCTTTTTAAAATTTCAATCACTTTTTTATATATTTTTAAACATATCTTTTATCAAAAAAAGGTATATAAATTAAATGTTTGAATTTATAAGACATTTTATCTCTAACTTGGAAAATTACGCAAATAAAAAGCGAGTAAAATATTCGTTAGGCGAAATTCCAAAACCGCTCTAAAAGTGAAACAAATGGATAAAAAAATAAAAAAATTAATAGAAATACTGAAAAAACACAGGGTCAAGAAAATTAAGATATTCGGCTCCTACGCTAGAGGAGAAGCAAACCTAGAAAGTGATTTGGATGTAATTGTAGAATTTTCTGAAAGAAAAAGTTTACTTGAGATCGTGGGAATAGAGCAGGAATTGGAAGATGTGTTGGGAATAAAGGTTGATTTACTTACAGAGGCATCTATAAGTCCATATTTAAGAGATAGAATTGAAAAAGAGTCTAAGCTGGTGCTGGGATGAAAAAAGACAATACGGTATTCCTCAAACACGTTCTTGACGCGATTAGCCTAATAGAAGATTATCTTAAGGGAAAAAACTTTCAAGAATTTAGAAGTAA
This sequence comes from Candidatus Helarchaeota ASGARD archaeon Hel_GB_B, assembly GCA_005191425.1. Lineage (GTDB taxonomy): Archaea > Asgardarchaeota > Lokiarchaeia > Helarchaeales > HEL-GB-B > HEL-GB-B. The sequence continues at coordinate 16,644 of SUPR01000047.1, read as the reverse complement.
TCATATGCTCCAAGATGCTGTAATAAGAGAAATCGAAATAATCGGCGAAGCTACTAAGAATTATTCAGCAGATTTCATAAATAAATATTCGGATATACCATGGAAACAAATAGCCGGGATGAGAGATAAGCTTATACATGGATATTTTGGAGTAGATTTAGATGCTGTTTGGGATACAGCAACAAAAGACATCCCATCACTAAAAGAAAGATTACTTAAAATCTTAAAAGAGGAGGAAAATACTTGAAGCCTGATTCCTTCATAAAAGAAAATATAATCTTAATATAATGAAATTTTATTATTTAGAGGACATTAAATATAAAAGTTAGAAAAAATAGTTATGAGAGATGGAATAAAACCCCAAGATAATCTTAATGAGGGCAAAATTTTATATATTTGTATTGTTTCAGACGCCCGTAATGGAATACAATGTCCAAAACACAAAAACTGTAAAAAGTGCCAATATTTTAGAAAGTTAGAAGTGTAGTTCTAATTTAGCAGCAAAAGAGAGTGTTTGACCCTTAAACTCATTAAAAGTTTAGTTATAGCCATAATTGAATCTTGATTTTCAGAGTCTTTTAACATTTTTTAATTCAAACCATACTTTTTATACTCATTAAATAACTCAAACTTTATTTTATTGTTAAATGTTAATTTATTTCAAAATTAAAGTAAAAAAATGTTTTTTATAATTGAGAAAGAAAGATACCAAAAATAAGCAATATTTTTAAGACGTCATTAAAAAATTACTTAATAAATCAATCATTTTAATAAATGGAAAATTATTTGAGATATAAAATAATAAATTATGTGATTTATATATTTGTTTAATATAGTAGAAATATAAATGTGCCTAATAGATGAATTTATATATAATTTTCAAATATTTAGGAAAAAAAAAGCAATAAGGTTTAATAATGAGATAATTGATAAAAAAAAAAGTTTATTGTTAATTAAACATAAAAATAGAGGATATTTCTAAAGAATTAATATGGAAAATTTCATTTTCTCTAATATTTATAAAATAGAGGAAATAGTCAAAAAATAGGAAAATTAATATAATAATTATATGAAAAAAAAAAATTTATCGATTTGGAAGCAAAATAGAGGAAAAAATATTTATTAATGATTTATCCGGTTTCGAGTGATTAATAAATATAAAATTTAAAAAACATGAGTAAAAAACAAATTGAAATTTAAAAAAGAAAGATTGAACCGAAAATAAAAATTTTAGAAAAATATTTTTAGATTTAGAAACAGAAATTTCAAGTTATTATTAAACAATTTTAAATATTCCACTAAGATTATAAAATCAATCACTTATAATTGTAATAAAGTGATCTATTAGTTAAATTTCATATTTTTCTAAAAAAAATATAAATGGTCTAAGAAAGGATTTTAAAATAATAGAGATTTTAAAAGAGAAATTATATTTTAGTAATGAAATTGAAAAAACAAATTTATAAAAAAAAAGATAGGAAATATTAGCAATGAATAAAAAAAGGGTAATTTTTGCATTAATTTTAGGTTTTCTAAGCTTTTTAGTAATTACTATAATTTTTCCATTTTTATATGATATTTTTTATTTTTACTTAATGTTTATCTTAATATATTTTGGAATAATAGTCAAAAATATTGAAAAATTTGGCAAATTGGCAATTTCAATAATGATCGTTTCTGCAATTCTTTATTTTATAACATTAAATTTAGAAATTATAGACAATATCAAGGTAATATTTCAGGTCATATCTGATGCTGGTATGTTATTCTTTTTTGTATATTTGTTAATTATACTTCCTAAATATTCGTCAAGATTTCATATGGGTATGGAAGATAGTGGCGTTGGGAAATACCATCTACATGAAGGATTTATTGGCCTAGTACTATATATAATTTCTTCGATAATAATGTTTATTCCTGTGATAATCACATACTTTACTCCTTGGACTTCTTCTATTTCCCATATAATTTGTCTGGCTATTGGTGGTGGAGGGAATATATTAAGTACATTTTTTATCGGAAGAGATTGGAATGATATTAGACATGGTCTATTGATTGAAAAAATAAAAGAAGGTGGGCAACGCGAGGAGCACGAAGATTTCTGGAAGTCTCCTGCTCCATTACTTAAAAAATATACAAAACTAAATGATTTTACAACTGGTTTTATATTTTGTGGAATATCTGCAGGCCTTTATTATTCTCCTTTATTTAATTTCGATTATTTTAAGTTAATAATAACTGTATTAGCATTAGGATTAATAACTTTTGGTGGCTTTTTAATAGGAAGGTCGTGGATTGACATGCTTTATGATAGATTTGGTGAAACTATAAATAGATCATTATTACTCGACCTTAAAAGTACATTACCACCACAAATGAAAATAGAGTCTGTTGATACTATTCAATATCCTATTTGGATTGTGAATGGGTTAGTTGAAATTAAAAAGAGAAAATGGCTATTTTTTAAAAAGAAAATTGATATTAAAAAAACTATTCTAATTGATGATATGTCTGGTAAATTTTTATATCTTAAAGATTCAATTATAGAAAGATTTCCGGAATATATGGAGGATTCTGAAGATGTTAAAATATATATTGAAGGGTCTTCAGATATTCAAAGAAAACTTTCTATAGACCAAATTAAAAAAGCCATAAATTTTCTTAATAATATCTCAGTTAAACCGGGTAATTTGCCACTATATGCTGTAAAATTAAAGAATGAAAAAGATGATACCGAAGAATTTTTAGGAATTCATATTAAAACAGGTCATAGAATTAAATTATTTCAAGATTATAGCGTTAACTATTTAATGCCATTTAAAGAAGAGGAAAAAATGGTAAAAGATATTATGCTACGGGTTTCAATTTATTTGAAAAGAATTTTCGCTAGGAAAAAGAGTAAATAGGACTATTAGTTATTTGTTCTGGTGGGACTTCTCTATTAATAATAAAATCATCTTCAAAATTTACTGCACCCCATCCAGGAATTATTATTTTAGGTTCAAATGCTACTACCATGTCTTTTTGGAATTTTTGGTTAGTATTTAAAATCAAAAAAGGCAATTCATCAAGGCATAATCCAATTCCGTGTCCAAATCCCTCTTTAAATTGGTCGTATCCTTGTAAATAATCCCGAAATTCAACAGGAATATTTTTCAATATAATTTTACAAAATTCTGCAATACTGTTCCCGGCTTGCATAAAATTAATTGCTTTTAGTCGCGCTTTTAATAAAATATTATGAATCTTTTTAAATTTATCAGATATTTTATTTCCAACATAATAAGTTCGTGAATGATCTGCAGTATATCCTTCAATTACAGTAGCAACATCAACAACTACAATATCGCCAGATTTAATTACTCTATTTGAAGGTCCGTGTGGTTCAGCATTACATGGGCCAACTCCAGATAAAACTGGGGGAAAGTCGCTTCTTGCCCACAAATTCTCTCCAGAAGCTATAATAAACGGCGTTCTTGCCCAATAGCCGTCGAAGTAAGAAAATATACTCCCATATTTTGTGATTTCTCTTTGAATTTCACCTGCTAATTCTAATTCAGTAATACCTGGACGCAAATATTCTCTTGCAATTTGTTGGACTTTTTCACTAATTTTTGCGCTATTTCTAATTAGCTTTTTTTCAAGATCATCTTTAATAATTCTTAATTCTTGAATGGTACTCGAAATATCAACGAATTTAGATTTTTTCAATTCTTTTTTTACTGAAAAAAACTGTCCAACTCGTAAAAAATTATATTCAATTCCAATTAATAATTCTTTTTTATCGAAATCCTTAATTCCATTAAAAATATCTTTAGTTGATTTGATTTGGACCAAATCTTTTATAACGCATTCTTTTTTAGCTCGATCAAAATCGCGTCTTACGAATAAAATAGGTTCGGAGTTTGAGGGAATTAATAAAATTGAATGTTGAGCTGTACCCGTAAAATAGTAAATATGCCTTGAATTGAAAATAATTGAATAATCGACCATCGATTTTTTCATTTTTTCTTGAAATTTAAGAGTTCTTTCTACAAAATAATTCAAAGAAAACCACCATTTCAATTAATTGTAAAAATAATGTTTATTTTATTTGTTTCAATATTTTATGACTTGCAGTCCTAAAAATTTTAAAATTAATCAAATGTTCAAATAAATATACTGAATTTTTTCTTAATATTTTTTTAAATGTATTGTTTCTATTCTTTATGTATTTTTGAGGTGGATATACAAATCCTTTAAGAAGAGGATCATTTGTATTTATCATCCATTTATTTAATTGGGCTCGTAGATATTGTAAAGTATTTTGGTATTCTGGATTTTTAGCTAAATTTATTCTTTCTAATGGATCATTAATTAAATCATACAATTCTTCTAATGGCCGTTCCCCACTATGCTCGAATTTTATAGATTTCTTGCATTTATAAGAAAAAGTATCATCTGGAATTTGAAATTTAAAATTCAGTTGCTCTGAGCCTCTAAAATTTCGTATATATTTATATTTTAATGTCCTTAACCCCCGCATTGGGTCATAAATGTTATGATAAGTTTTTTCCATAAAAATTTCATCATGAATATAGCTAGATTTGCCTTTTAAAATAGGTAAAAAACTTTTACCTTCTAATTGATTATCAAAATTTTTGTCTACAAATAAATCAATTAAAGTAGGAAACAAATCAATATTAGAAATCATGGCATCTATTTTCTTTCCTCCTTTAAATAACTCCATTCCTGGGCAATACATTAATAATGCCGTCTTAATTCCCGGGTCATATAATGTACATTTACTCCTAGGGAAATCTATTCCATGGTCTGTTGTAAAAATAAATAACGTATCTTTATTTATCCCAAGTTTCTCTATTTGATGATATAATTTTCCTACAGCTCTATCGACATCTGATACTGCTCCAAAAAATTCTGCTAATTCTCTCCTAATTTGGGCGGTATCTGGAAGGTACGGTGGGACCTTAACCTTTTTTATATTTATTGGTTCCGAAAAAATCTGAAATGGTCTATGGCATTCAGTAACACCAATATTTAAAAAAAATGGTTTAGAATTATGGTCATAATTCTCTAAAAATTCGATACATTCATCAATAACCACAGAAGAACTATATCTAAATGCAATCTTGCGTCTACCTATTTTTGAATATCCCAAGGCTTGAGGGTTCTTTACTTCATGTTGAAATCCAATTAAATTAGTAGAATAACCAATTTCATTGAAAAATTTTGGCATTGTAAATTTACTTTTTAACGTCCAACCCTCGTTTATTAAACCCATTATACCGTTTTGATGGGGATATTTACTTGTTTGAATACTTGCCCTACTCGGACTGCATTGAGGCGCAGTACAGAAATAATTTGTAAAATAAACGCCTTTTTTTGCAATTTTATCTAGATTTAAAGTTTTAATAGGAATTGGATTCTGCTCTGAATTATAAATTCCGACAGCTTGCCCTTGATCATGAGTTATAAATAAAATTATATTAGGATTTCTAAAATCTTTATTCTTCATCACAAGCACTATGCAAACTTTAACTATCTAATGTGCCAATCTTTTTTTCTATTTTTTCAATTAATTGAGTATCTTTTAATTGTTTTGCTAATTCTAAAGCTAAATTAAGATAATTCAAAGAATTATTTATTTCATTTTTTGATTCAAAAACTAACCCAATAAAATATAAATCATTTGCCATACCAATTTGATTTCTAATTATTTTATTGTTTTCTAATGAATCTGAGAAATTTTTAATTGCTTGGTCTAAATCTCCTTTCTTCAAATAAATAAATCCTAGCTTTTCTAAAATAATATTTATATCAATAATATTCCCTATTTTGTGTCTAATTGAAAAGCTCTTTAATAAAAAGTTTTCTGCTTTATTTAAATTACCTTCAATATAAAAAATTGTGCCAATTCCTTCATAAGAAATTGCTTCACCGTAGGGGTCTTTAATTTCTTTGAAAATTTTAAGAGATTTATTATAATATTCACTTGCTTTTTCAAATGAATTTTTAATTTCATAAACATTTCCCAAACAATAATAACTCCTGGCTATTCCTTGATTATATTCAATTGTTTTTTTAATATCTAGACTTTTTATAAAATAATTTTCCGCAATATCGGTCTGATTTTTAGATAAATAAACCAACCCTATTTCATGTAATAGATTTGCATAAAATTTTTTATTGACTTGATCAGTTTGATCAGCATTTTTAATAAGATTTAATGCTTCATTATACATGTCTAAAGCTTCATTTACCTTATCCATATCAAAAAGGACATTTGCGCATTGGTGCATAGCGATAATTTTATTATTAATTATCGTGCTATTGTCAATATTTTTTTTAAAAATATCAAGAGCTTCCATTAATCTTCCTTGTCGGTAATAAACCAAGCCAATCTCATATTGAATTGAGTCTATCATAAGTGAATTATTTAATTCCCTATACAATTCAACACTTTTTTTATAATAATTTAATGAACATTCATAATCTCCTCCTTCAAATGAAATTATGCCCAACAAGAAATTTCCAGACGCTATACCCTTTTTATAATTAATTTCATTTGCTAATTCCATAGCTTCTAAGATTAATTCTTTAGATTTTGCAAAATCGCTTTTTTCAAAAATTTTTCTAGCATTTTCTAAAATTTCATCACATTTTTCTTGAGTATTTTCAATTTTCATATAAGTTCAGCTTTTAATTTTTTAATTTTGAATATGTAATAAAAAATATTTGAATTAATTTATTATTTTTTGCTTTTTTTTCTATTTATATTCTTTTTTACTATGTAAATAAAAGATTTTGATTGGATATGAATTTTGTTAAAAATTCGTTGTTCGTTTATAATTAAAATACTTTTTATAATTTCTTAAACCATAAATCTTAATAAAGTATCACTCGATTTAATTTTTATACATCAAGGAAGATGAAAATTATGTCATTAAATTGGAAAACGAGGTTATTAATATTAATTCTGGTGTTATCAGCTGCGTTAGGGGCATTTCTGTTCAACCAAATAATGATAAAATTGCCTTTTGGGCCAAATCAAGAAGACCCAAAATTTTTTGAGACAAATAGATATGCCTATTTTTATTACAATAATGGGACAATGGGGCAAACTAATGATTTAGTGTTATCAGTAACTTCAACTGTTATAAATCAAACTCATTCTAATGTTACAATTAAAATAGGAAATAAAATTCAAGGTTCTTTTTTTGTAAATCCAAATGGAATTGTTTATCAAAACGGTAAATTGAAGGGTAATTATTCAATTTGGTGGGTACATGTATCAAATCCATTATTACAATTAACATCTGGGTTTGGTATACAACCTGGGGCCATTTTTAAGGTAATCGACCCCACAGGGTTTATGGGGCCAGCTGGAAGTAATTATACGGCTATTGTGGAAAAAAGACTAGTATGGTGGCCTTCATCCCAAAAACTGTGGCCTATTTTAGGTGCACAAGCTAGTTTTCAAATAGCTATATATGACTCATCCAAAAATAAAGTAGTTATTGCAAAACTAGACTTAACTTGCGGACTTATTGAGACTTGGGATGGTGGAGTTGGTTCAAGAAAGACTTTAACACTATTTCAAACCGATTATCCAATTTCTAGAAATAGATTAACTGCATTTCCTGCCTTATGGGTTATTGGTTCAATATTAATAGTGGCTACATATATCTTTATGCGAGTTGATTGGCAAAATAAATATCTAAAAAGGGTACATTTAAATTCTGAAAAAAGAAATGATACTACATTGCTATTAACTGCTGGACTGATCGCTGTTGGAATTGAATTTGTTGATATATGGTTCTATGTTCCATTAGGATTAGCAGGAAACCTATATTTACACTTAGGTTTTATCGGTTTTCTTGCAATAATCTGTTATATACAAAAGAAGCGATTTGTATGGTTAATTCCAGCATTCCTTGAAGTTGCATTTGTATTTGCTATCAATTTCGGTGTTGGAGAACCCTATGTACCATCATTAACCGCATTTATGGGGTCTACTATTAGCTGGTTATGTTTCCTCTGGGTCAGTAAACACGATAATGACTGGAGTGAAGGTAAAACTTGGATAGGAAAAATTCTATCCAAATTTACTTAATTTTTTTTTAATAGATAAATTTGAAAAAATTCCAAATATAATTTATTGGAAAAGTACTATCTACTTATAGAATCGCTCTTGCTGAATAAACTTCTCGAAAAGAATTAAAATGAAAATTATTGGCGTAGATTTAAATAAATGTATTAGGTGCGAAGAGTGCATTAAAGAATGTCCTTCAAAATTATATAGAAAAGAAGAAACTAATGACCAAGAAGGCCCAAAAATAGTATTTGACGATGAATTTAATGCGTGTATTTTATGTGGGCACTGTATTGCAATATGTCCAAGAAATGCCATCATGTGGGACAAGGAAATTGATGACAATTTATGGGAATTTGAAGAGATAAAAGACCCGTCTAAAATTATAGATATAAATAATTTAATGAAATTTATAAGGTCAAGAAGGTCAATCAGACGATTTCAAAATAAAAAAGTCCCTAAAGAGAAAATTGAATTAATTTTAGAAGCTATGCGATATGCACCCAGTGCCAGTAATTTACAAGATTGGAATTATACTGTTATTACAGACCCTGATAAAATAAAATATTTTCAAAAACAAATAATGAAATCTTTCTACTTCTTTAGAACTATTTTAAAATTTAAAAATATCTTTAGATTTTTTGTTTTTGGTTATAAAAAGAAATTTTTAACTGATCCTAAAACAAAAAAGTTCGTTGATGACCTGATTAGAAGTTATGAAATGGGGATTGATAGAATATTTTACAATGCGCCGTGTATTATTGTCTTGGACTTACCAAAATATGGTGGAATGGAAGGTAATAATGCAGGAATTGCAATTACACATGGAATGCTAGCAGCACAGTCTTTAGGATTAGGAACATGCTGGATTGGATTCGCTCAAGAAGCAATAAAAAGAGATGCAAAGTTAAGACAATGGATAGGAATAAAAAACAATAGGGTATGTCAAGGCGTTTTAATTATAGGATATCCCGCAATACGGTTTCTCAGAGCCCCTCCAAGAGAAAAATTAAAAATTAAATGGCTTTAAATTTCTTTTATATTTTTTTTGTATATTTTTATGAATTATGCTTAATTCTATCAGATCTTTCGGGGTTACTGAATAATAATCTTATAAATCCACTGAAACCACTCATCAATAATACTTTAATGACATCTTCGCGCCCATATTTTTTCATCAATTGTATTATTCGTAGATTCATTAGTCTAGATAAAGCAAAAGACCCAATAAAAATTGTAGGGTAAAAAAATAATATTAATAGTAATAATAAAATTCTAAAAACGATAGATGATAATTTGCCCATTTTATAATCTTCCTTAAATCTCTACTTTTTTAATAATTTTTTTAGAAAAATATTCAAGAATTTCTTTTTTTACAGTTATTCTAGGAAATTTAGCTTGACCAGCAGGATGTCCATTATTTAAAATTTGAATTTGATATTTTTTGAACGAATCATTTTCAAGAACCCACATAATAGGAGGGGAAATAGCATGCTGTACCTTAATTAAATCGGCATATACGCTACTATATTTCATTAAATTTGAATTAAATTCAAATAAATATTTATTATAATCTGTTGGATGTGAATTAGGGAAAAATTCAATCAATAATATATAGCGAGGTTTGGGGTGAAATATACCACATATGATATAATCCTTTGTTTTACTACCAAATTTTTGATTTGCATTTCTAATACTACGATAAAGTTGATCTAAAGTTATTTTTTCTGAAGCCAAATTAATTGTGTCTTTTCTTCTTTTAAAGATCAATAAAGGCGGTGTAGTAGAAACAAATTCAATAATATCACCTAAATTATATGAATATAATCCATTATAATTTGTAATAATTATAAAATATTCTTTGTGTTTATTAATTTCATTTATAAGTAATCTTTCTTCGGGATTATCAACTGGAACAAATTCAAAAAAGTTTGCGTCCAACATAGGAGTCAAACTAGACTTACTTCCAAACTGGGCAGCAATAATCTCTTCGGTTGCACCATATAATTCTCTACAGTCAACTTCAGAACCCACAACATGTCTTAATCTGTTTCTATAAAACTGTAGCGGTTCTCCACCCATAATTGAAAATTTATAATTGGGAAAAATATCTATTAACTTATCGGCTTGAATTCCAAGATCTGGCGCTTTTTGTAGTATCGTCTCCATAAAATTGATTAATATTGAAGTTACTCCAAAAAAAGATGTTATATTTAATTTACAACAATCTTGTACCATCATGTTTGTCCTTATATCAAAGTTTTTAATATTGTAAAACTTGGAATTAGAATACAGATTTAATTTTAAAAATCTTAAAAAACCTGTTGAGGATGATTGATCAAATGCACCCGTTCCAAAACCAACAGGCAGACCATTTATTTCCCCCAAATATGGATCGGATGAATATAGATACATAATACCATCAAGAATTTTTGAATTCTCTTTAGTATTTTCAGAAATATATGATAAAATTATACGTAAAGAGCATTTAGATGCATTAAATATACTTTTTCTTGTTATTGGTATAAATTTTTGAGTTCCAGAAGTACCCGCAGTTTTCCCCCAATAAATTTGTTTACTCCCAATTAGTACATTTTTTTCACCATTTAACATTTTTTTAATATATGGTTCAATGTCAGAATAAGTGTAAATGGGACAATGGGACTGAAAATCTTTAATTGACTTAATTTGGCTAAATTTGTGAATTTTTCCAAATAAAGTGTTTTTGTTTACCTTTATTATGTTTGTTAAAATTTTTCTCTGTATTAATAATGGATCTTTATATGAATAAAGTATTTTGTTAATTAATTTTGAAAAAGACATACCTAAAATTCGTAAGCCTGTCATTAAAAAATCACATTAATATTTACTTAATACTTTTTTCAATTGCTCGGGTATATTCTTAAATATCTGAAATCGATATTCTGCTCTCATTGACCGGAGATATTCTTTAATAATTCTTTTTGAATCTCCGACAAAGTGTATATACGCTACTTCAACAATTTTTTCAAGAATTTTTTTAGGGACAGCTGTTGGACAAACATCTGCTGCAATAACTGGCTGTTCCCATGTTTGTGATGGATCTAACCAACCTTTACGGACAAATTCATCAAAAATTTGAGTTTTGGGTAAAACATTTAATAACTGAAATTGCATAAAGGACAAATTTAATTTAAGACCAAATTTAATTGTGTTTAAAACTTCTTGAACCGTCTCACCTGGCGCTCCTATTATAAATCCTCCATAAACATTTGGTATTCTTGCTTTATTAGCATTTTTCACACTTATTTTTGCATTCTCGACAGTTGATTTTTTATCATAATAGTCGAGAATTCGTTGATTTGCACTTTCGATACCCAGAGATACAGTAGCACACCCTGCAGTAGCCATATGTCTGTACATATTATAATCACCAATATTGGTCCTACAGAGGCAGTGCCATTTAAGATCTAATTTCTCTTTTTTAATTTGCTCGCATATTTTATGAACTCTTTTTACATTGATTGTAAAACAATCATCAACTATATTTATTTCCTTAAACCCTTCATTTTCTAAATATATTAATTCCTTAATTACATTTTCTACGCTCCTGAATCTTAACCGACGTTTATACAAAACTCCGCACGAACAGAACCTGCAATTATAAATACAGCCGCGAGATGATATTAACGGACTTACTTTTCCCCCAAGTAAATATCTAAACTTTTTTGTAAGGATTGACCTATCAGGAATTGGTAAATCATCAAGATTTTTTAACTCGGGCCTATCTTCAGTAAATTTTACAATACCATGTTCGTAATAAGTTATTCCACGGACGTCTTTTATCTCTTTATTTTTCCTAAGCGCTTCAATTAATTCTAAAAATGTATATTCTCCTTCACCACGAACACAATAATCTACTTCCTGGTTATACTTTTCCATTATTCTATCATGACAGAGTGTAGACTGAACTCCGCCAAATACTATTATAATGTTTGGGTTTAATTTTTTAAGACGTTTAGAAATTTCAATGGCTGTTATAAAAGACCCACCCATTACAGATAATCCAACAAGGTCAAAATCATTTTTTATAATCCATTTTACTAATTTATCAACTGATAAATTGATTACCGCATGATCAAAAACTTCTATTTCAATGTTATTTCTTTTTAAAACTTCTGCAATATATAAAATACCCAGCGGTAATGTATGGTCTGTAATGACTGTCTTTTTTTTCACTATTAATTTATTCCCTTCGCGGAAATAATGAATACCTGGGTGGAGTAATAAGATTTTCATAAGCACTCATTAATGATTTAATTGATGATAACTTATTTAAGTATCTATTAAATAATTCTATTAATGACTCACATAAAAAGAAAAATTTCGTTTTTTATATTTACTCTTTTAGAATTATTCTTATTTCCGATAATATCAATTGGAATAATTGCAATTTCAAAGATCTTGAAAGAACGTATTAAATATTCTTTTAGAGAGTATGGGCGAGACGATACAGTAAAAATGCTCACTTTTGGTGGAATGGCAGGTATCTTTAGGATGTTGATTCCAGAAGATTAAAATTTTATTTTGTCTATCTATAATTTTAAGCGCTCATACCATCAGCAATTTCTGAATAAATACCTTTAAGTAAATTTAAATTTCTAAGAAGGTTAATCACCTTTTTTAATTTGTATGAACTTTTTAAAGATGTAAGAAATTCATTGAATAAGAACTTAAATCTTCTAAATGATGTAAATCGGGAATATGTTTCTATTATTAATTTATTTAGAATTTCTCTCGTATAACCATTAATATTCAGGTCAATTACAGGGACTCCAGTTTCCCAATATTTATCTATGTTTAATGATTTTATTTTCTGAAGATCAACCCACATTTTAGTCCCTGGAACAGCTTGTACAATTGTAATTACAGGCCAGCTTATATCTGCAGTTAAGACAAATTTTAAGGTCTGGTATATATCGCTTAAGGATTCATAAGGGGCTCCAACCATAAAATTTGCCATGATAAAATCAAACCCCGCCTTTCTCGCTAACTTTAGCGTATCATATGCTTGTTGTGGAGTAATCATTTTATTATAATAATCAAGAATCTTTTGTGAGCCACTTTCCACCCCAAAAGAGATATATTTGAAATTACCTTTTTCTACCATAGATTTGAACATATTTCCGCTATTTTGATCAACTCTTCCTCTAGCTGAAAATACAATATCAATTTTTTCTTTTTTAATTCTCTCGTTTATCTCAATTACTCTATTTCTTTTTAATGTAAAATTATCGTCCAAAAAAAATATTTCTTTGTACTTCATTTCTTCTAATAATAATAACTCTTCAATTATATTTTCAATAGACCTTGACCGCCATTTATGTCTGGCTAATAAACTATTCATACAATAAATACACTTAAAAGGGCATCCACGCGATGATAGAATTGTTGAAAATCTCCCTTGCGCAAATTTGAAGCCCCCAAAATCCCATGAATATTCAATATTTAATTTTTCCCTATTAGGAAATGGCAATTTATCAAGTTCCTCGATAAGTGGAGCATCCTTATTTTCTACAATATGACCATTATTTCGATATACCAAGCCATCAATATTTTCCATTGATTTATTGTGTTCAATTGCATCAAGTAATTTTAAAAAAGTATATTCGCCCTCTCCCTTTACACAATAATCAACAAAAGGATAATTTTTAAGTATCCTTTTTCCCCATATCGTTGCATGACAATTTCCATAAACAATTTTAATATTTGGATTCAATTTTTTAATACTTCTCGCAATTTTATTAGATGTCTGCGATGAATTAGATAAAACTGATATACCGATTATTTCTGGGTCAAAATTCTTAATTTTCTTTAACATTGAATTTAACGAAATTCCAGTTGCTGAATGGTCAATAATCATTGTTTTATATCCAGAATCATCTAGAATTGCATCCAAATATAATAAGCCCATTGGTGGCATTGATGCAGTAAATAAATGCTTCTTATTATAATAATCTGTCCGGTCAATATATGAATCAAAAATCTTAGAACTGGGATTGATTAATAGTATTTTCATCTTATTATCTAAAATTTTATGATATAATTTTAATTTTTCTAGCGATTAGAAAATAAACATTTATTTTATATTTCAATTGTACATTCTAAATTCATAAAATTGAGAATTTTAAAGAATTGGAATGATTTTTACCTTCTAAATAAGGTCAAAATGTCCGTTATTTATAATAATAATATAATTTCCATTTATTCAAATTAAATATAAGGATGATAAAACATCTGAAAAAAGAATTTTAAATTTAATTAAGAAATTTACTAGTAAAATTTTAATTCAAACAAAATTAGAATATTACTTTATTATAATTTAAAAATATTTGTTTTTTATTCAATTTTTCTTGAATTTTAGACGATTTAGAACTTCAGAGTTTCAAAAACTACTGCGAATTTCAAGCAATTTAAAATTTATTAAAAAGGATAAAATCAAAAATTATAAATAATCAACAAAAAAATTAAATGTATTTAAAATAAAATTAAGATAAAAAAATAAAGTCATCACAATATTTTAATTAAAAATTCAGCATTTATTATGATATGGATTGAAAATAGGTGTTTTAATACTGAAGATTATCTTAATCAACCCTTCACCAACAGTAGAAATAGAAAATAGGAATAATAAAATCGTAAAAAGGCAAAATACTTATCCACCGCTAGGTCTATTATATTTAGGTGAAATTTTATCCCGTGAAGGTCATAATGTAAAAATTTTAGATCAAGATGTCACTGGTGCTAGTCCAGCTCAAATATTAGAATCTATAAAGAAATTCGATCCAAACATTGTAGGTCTATCGCCTCTTTCCCCCTCTTTTAATATTTCAATGGAAATTGCAAAATTAATTAAAAATTGGAATCCTAACATAAATTTAATTGTTGGAAATATTTTAGCAACTTTATGTTCCGACCTGATTTTAAAGGACTACCCTTTTGTAGACTATTGCGTTAGAGGCGAAGCCGAAAAACCTTTACCAAATTTAATAGATGTTATTGAAAAAAATAAATTAGACGAACTTGAAAATGTCCGGGGGATTACTTTCAGAAAAGATAATAAAATAAAGATGACACCTAATGCAAAACCCATTAAAGACCTTGATGAAATTCCGTTCCCTGATAGAAATCTTATTGATTATAACTATACAATGAGTGGAAAAAAATTTACCATACTAGCCACTTCTCGAGGCTGTCCCTTTAATTGCAAGTTCTGTGGAATTCATATAAATTCAGGTTTAAAAGGAGTTTTACGGGTAAGGTCTTTAAAAAATGTTATTGATGAATTAAAATATTTAGAAGATTGTGGATATGAAGAAATAAGTTTTGTTGATGATTGTTTTGTCTTAAACCAAAAAAGAACAGTCGACTTATGCTTAATGATGCAAAAAGAAAAGTTCGACTTTTCATGGGGCTGTGAAGGTAGAGTTGACCAAGCAAACATACAATTACTAAGGACAATGGAAAAATCAAACTGTAAATCAGTATTATTTGGAATTGAAAGTGCTAATAAAAGAATGTTAAATTATTATAATAAGAGGATCACACCAGAAATATCACAACAAGCTATAAAAAATGCGCATAAAGCAAGAATCGAAAATATTATTGGATTATTTATCCTCGGTGGTCCTGGAGAAACTTTAGATGAAATTAATAATACAATAAAATTTAGTATGAAATTAGATTTAACTTTTATTCAATATCAATATTTATACATACTAATGGGTTCAGATTTATGGAAGGAACTCGAGAAAAAAAACATTGTTTCAAGAGAACGCGATTGGAAAAAGTATATTAGAGTCTTTGAAGTTTTACCTAATGTCCTTGGGGAAGAAATATTGGAAAAAATAATGGTGAATGCATATGCAAAATTTTTATCAAACCCTAAGTTCATAAGAAACCAAATTTTAAAAACTATGACAAGTAAATACAGGATTAATTTAATTGAAAATAGTATTAAGGCTTTATTAAATAAAATAAGTTGAATTTTTGGTGGCTACTTAATAATATATTTTAATTTTATAATACTAACGAATATTTCAAGCTATTTTTCATTGTTTCTAAAAATTTTGTATAAATTATTTCGGGTGTGTTAATTTCTGTTATTTTACCATTTTCTAAAATTAAACTTCTATGAGAGAGGTCTTTTAAAAAAGATGGATCGTGTGTAGAGAAAATAATTGTAGTTTGATATTGACTATTTATTTTTAATAAATTATTAACAACTAGTCTTTTTGTTATTATGTCCATATCGGCATCAAATTCATCTAAAATAAGTATAGAAGGTTTCAGAGAAAGAATAGCAGCTAAAATTATTAACTTTTGTTCAACAAAAGAAGTTTCATCTATCATTTTTGTTAAAATTTCCTTTGGAATATTAAAATTCTCTAAAAATGCAACAATTCTAAATTCTAACTCTTCTTTTTTCAATTCTTTAAATATTTCAAATAATTTTTCCTTGGACAGTCCCAAATCTTCAATCTTTTTCTCTGAGATATTCCATGGAAAAACGC
>SUPR01000046.1 GCA_005191425.1 Candidatus Helarchaeota ASGARD archaeon Hel_GB_B | reverse complement strand
GCTAATTTTATTTAGCAAAAATATAATAATATACTATAAAATGTAATTAAAATGAAAAACAAAGAAAAAATAATAATTGTTTCATGTGATGGAATTGGAAAAGTTTCCGGTTCTATTGGAAGGGAAGCAACATATATCATTACAAATGATTTATTACCAAATAATACAATTTTAGGGTGTCTTCCATTAATTATGAGAGATGATGAACAAGAATTAATATCATTAAAAGATCATAAATGTATTGTTCTCGATGGCTGTCCGGTAAAATGTGCCGAAAATAATGTTTCGATTGCAGGTGGAAATATTATCTTCAAAATTATGGTTGATGCCTTTATTGATAAAAATTCAGATATTGAAGCTGAAGAATCAATTATACCTATTGGTAAAAACGCAAAAAAGTTAGCATATTTATTAGCAAAAGAAATCACTGAAAAAATAAAAAATTACTTTAAGACGAGTAAATATAATAAAATCAATAAATAATGGGGGGTAAATATCATCCGAATTAAACAAAAAATTTTAATCGTAGCATGTAGTGGACCTGAAATAATAAATGGGACATTATCTAGAGCAGTAGCCAGAATAATTTTTGAAAAAAAATGTCCTCATAAAACTATTATTTTCTGTCAAGGACTTTTTAAAGCTGGTGGATTAGAACGTCATGGTAATGAACGTGATTTTGTCAAAAAGCACCCAACAATTACAATAGAAGGTTGCAATAAACAATGCGCAAAAATCGCTATTGAAAATTATAGTGGGCCTGTCAGTGCTACATTTAATATTGAAGATTTTATTAAAAAATACCCTAAATTAAAACTTGGTTCTAAAGAACATTTAAATGAAAATGGTAATTTATTTGTTGAAAAAATCGCAGATATAGTATCAAAAAAAGTAAATGATCTATTCAAAAATCAATAAAAATGAAATACAAATGAAATCCTGAATTATTTTATAATATTCTCATTCTTTTTTTACCAATCATTTTTTAAATGTTCTATTTTTTTTAAATTTAAAATTTTAAAAAATTAAATATAAAATTTAAATATGGATCAACATATCTAAAAACTTAGATATGAAACAAAATTTATCAATAATTCAATTTTAACAATGAAATTATAATTAAAAATTTGATGTATCCATAATTACTTTATACTATATTTTAAAGGTAATGTTATTGAACTCCGAAATTAAAGAGATAAAATCAAAAATTACTAGATTTTCTGAGTTGAACAAAAAGTTTTTGCCAATTTTTATTTTAATTTGTATTATTTTAGGTCTAATTTTTGGCTATTATTTTTCATATTCCATAAAATTTGTTAAACCTTATGTTTCTATTCCTTTATTTATCATGCTATATCCTATGATGATTAATTTAAAAATTGAGAAAATAAAAGATAGTTTAAAAAATTTAAAATTGATGATTTCAGCTATAATCTTAAATTTTATTATTTCTCCATTACTTGGTGATTTAATTGGTACATATTTTATTAAAAATTTAGACATGATGCTTTATGTAGGTTTTGTACTTAAGTCTACTGTTCCGTGTAGTGGAATGGTAATTGCTTGGACTGGATTTGCAAAAGGTAAAGTTGAATCTGCTCTAATTATTGTATCATTAAGCTTAATTCTATCTATTTTTTTAATTCCATTTTGGATGGTAATTTTAGTTGGAATTTATATACAGATTGATATTTTGATGATGCTTCAAAAATTGCTATTAATTATTTTATTGCCTATTATTGCTGGTTATTTAACAAGATTAGCATTAATAAAACTAATTAAAATTGAAAAATTTAAAAAGATCCAACCTATTTTTCCAACTATTTCTAGCTTTGGAATGTATATGATTGTATTTATTTCAATATCTCTAGAATCTACTACTATTTTACTTAATTTAGATTATATTTTAATGATATCTCTTGGAATTATTATTCTTTATCCATCTTTAGCAATTATTGGAATAATTTACTCAAAGTTTACTAATTGTTGTTATGAAGATACAATCGCATTAACATATGGAATTACAGCAAAAAATCATTCAATTACTATAGCTATAGCTTTAACAACATTTGGTGGATTAACTGTCCTTCCAGCTGCTTTTGCTCCAATAATTCAAATTCCACTTATGATTCTTATTTTAAAATTATCCTCTAAAATTGAAAAAATTTGCTCTCCTAATGAAAAAACAATTTAAAAAATAATTAAAATAATCTAAAAAAGGTGATTATATGTCTGAAAATGGAAAAAATTCAGGAAATAATAAAGTAAAATTAGATATATTTGTTCCGTTGAATGCTTGTGCATGTATGTTTGAAGGTTTCTTAAATCAAGTGTTTTCTAACATCATGGAATATGTTCGCTTAGTTCAGTTTGAAACTAAGAATTTAGATTCTGACGAAGCCAAAAAATTAAATTTGCATGGAAATAGTGTAGTTATTGATGGTGAGAAAATCATTACAAGTCCATATAAACTTAAGCGTGAATTAAAATTAAAACTAAAGGAAAAAGGACTGATTTAAAATTGAAATCTGTTATATTTATTCCTTGTTCAGGTGCTGAATATAACGGTGAATTAGCCCGCCAAGCTGCAATTAGATTAAGTGAAAAGAGTTCCATTGCAAAAAATTGTTCAGTTCTATGTCTTACAATTACATTAAAATATTTTATTTTAAAAAAAGAGCAATATTTTAATATAATGAAAAATAATATAACATCTAATTTTAGCGTAATTATCGACGGGTGCTCTGGTGCTTGTGCTTTTCAGATTTTTAGAAAATTGGACATTAAACCTGATTTGGTTATAAACGTAAATAAGATTGTTCCCAAAAAGATATTAAATTTAAAAGATATTAATGAATTAACACAGATATCACAAATGAGCAATATTAAAGAAAAAGATATCGAAAAAGTTTGTGATTATATTCTACAAAAATTAAAGGAAAATGATATATTTTAGGGAGATAATTAATTATCGGTATTATTCATCAAATCCTAATTAATTCTCAAATTTTTTTCAATATTAAAAGATCTTATATTTAATATTTAATATATTATTCTTGATATCGAATGGACATTTTATTATTAAATCCAGGTACCGAATTATTAACAAAACGATCATATAACCGAGAACCTCCTTCAGGATTATTAACAATGGCTACATATTTAAGAATGAAGGGGCTAGAAGTTAAAGTAATTGATACAAATGATAAAGCGCTTTTTAATTCATATTTGATGTCAAAACCACCATTAATCGGGATTACCTGTCTCACTAATACATATAATGTTGCATTAAAAACGATAAATTATATTAAAACTAAATCGCCTGATAGTAAGATCGTGATGGGTGGTCCACACGCTTCTTTTATGTGGAAGGAAATTCTCAGCTCACAGTCTAATATTGATTTCATAATTTTGGGAGAAGGCGAATATTCTTTGTTTCAATTGTATCATTTATTAAATAACAATTATAGAAAAACAAAGGGATTAGCCTATAGAAATGGTAAAAAAGTTTTATCAAATGGGTTCTCAAAGATTTTTGATGTGGATTCTTTTCCATTCCCTGATAGAAAAAACATTATACCAACTCATTATGATGTAGCTTCAATTATTGTTAATAGAGGATGCCCATTCAATTGTAGTTTTTGCGTCAGACAAAAACTTTTTACTAATGTCCGGGTCAGAAATCCTCTAAATATAGTAAAAGAAATGGCTGATTTAGAAAACCTTGGATATCAGTTCATAAATTTATATGATAACATAAACATTTATTCGGATATTCCATTAGAAATTTGTAAATTAATAAATAAATATAATGTTCATATACCTTGGGGTGCAGAACTCAGAGGAGATAAATTATCGTATCAAATGACGCGCGAAATGGCAAAGGCTGGATGTAAAGTTATTGCAATTGGAATAGAAAGTGCAGATACAAATTTATTAAAATTGAACGGAAAATTTCAATCACTTAATAAAATTAAATCCGGAATTTCAAATGCTAAAAAAGCAGGAATTGCTGTTCAATGCTATTTTATAATAGGATTACCAGGTGATTCTCAAAAATCTTTTGAAAAAACTATTAAATTTATTGAAAAATTACCACTCATCCCTGGGGAAGATAGAATTGACTTTTTTATTGCAACTCCTTATCCCGGCTCAAGATTATTTGATGAAGGAAATGATGTATTTAATATTAAAATAATTGATAAGAATTGGGATCATTATGATACTGAACATGTAATTTTTGAAACTGATAAATTATCCTACAATGAAATTAAAAGTTTATATGGGTTTGCTAAAAAATATTCTGATACCTTTAATAAAGATAATTAGTTTAGACCAATAACTCCTTTAGTACTTTAATTCTACTACTTTTAATGGATCCATTTAATCGGTCATATCCTTCGCAAGCAGCCCCTCTTACTCCAATAATATCTGGCGCCAAATCTTTCAAAACGACTATATCTTTTTCCTTTAGAGAACCAGCCAAAGCGACTTCTAGATTTTTCTCATGGCCATCGTTAATCAGTTTTTTCAAATCATCTGTATTTAGAAAATTAAAAAGACCTTTTCCGTCTTTAATCCCGGTATCGATCATAGCAACATCGCATTCTGCTTTCTGGGCAACTTCTGTGATTAATAAAGGATTTATCGTCCCAAATCGCTTATAATCTGCATAAGCGGCAGCAACTACTTTTATATTTTTATTATAACTTTTAACTGCTTTACTTATTTTCTTCATTAAATTAATTGCATCTTCAATATTCTTAGGGCCCTTAATACCTGCTTTAATATATGAGACCCCACATGTTGCAACTCCCAGAGCAGCAAGAGATGCAGTACCCGGGAGGTCTGGTAGATCTCCGATTGTTGCGCTTACTGGTATATTTTTTGGAACAATCTCTAAAATTTCCTTAATAATCCAAGGAAAATTTGCACCTAAACTACCTTCGACTGGATTTTTTATATCAATAATATCAACTTCCGCTTTAATACATTCCTCTGCTTCGACTTTTGATCGTGGTGAAACTAGCAACTTTATTTTATCATTACTCAAATCGTAAATCTCTCCATTGCTCAATCTTTAGTGTTATTCTAAAACATTACCAAAATATATCTCTTTTTCATAATTGGTCTTAAATATTTATCGCATTTGATTTTATAACTCCTTTTATTCTTAAGATTATCTCTCTAATTAGATAAATGGCTGTTAATTATAAATATATTTTACAAAATTTCTGAAAATATAAATTATTATTATTAAAATAACGAATTCTTTTAAGATAATATTAATTATGTTTATTTAATATATATAAAAAAATAAATAAACGATAAAAATTAATTAAAAGTTATATTTATTATATATTTATTAATTTCATATCATTTTCTTAAAATTAAAAAGATGTTAGTTTCCTAATCAATAAGTGGTTTAATTAAAATATGGAGAATAAATGAATTGGTAATCTATGAATTAGGAATAATCAATAATGGTGTCCCCTTAATATCAAAACAATATTATGAAGAACATTCAATGCCAGTAGATCCTATTCTTAGAAGTGGTTTCTTAAGTGCATTGAATTCATTTGCTGCTCAAGCTTTTTCAGATGAAATAGAATCATTTAGTATGAAAAATTTTAAAATTGTTCTTTTAACTCATCGGATAGATGAAACAGAAACAGAAAATATTATTTCTTATTGTATAGGGGACAAAAAACTTAATTTAAAATTGGCAAAACGCGCATTAACAAAAATAATTGAAGAATTTATCGATAAATATGGGTCGATTGACTTATCAAGAGACCTCTCAGAATATGATGAATTTATTCCCATTTTTGATAAGATTCTTGGTGATCTTGTTAAAAAACCCGAAGATCGATTAAAATCAATATTCGGATAATTTATTTTTATATTGTAAAATATTTAAAGATGAAAAAAATGGTAGATATATTTCTAAATATTGAACCACGAGAAAATTTAGGTAATAAAATTATTATAAATCAAACAAATGCTAATAACCTTCAAGTTACAAATGGAACCCCTGTTATTTACTATGATAAAACTGCTGGAATATCTGGTGAAGCTATTATAGAAATCGGAGATTGTAACGATTATATGGCATTTATTGATAATAATCTTTTTTCTCAATATGAGAAAAATATCAAATGGATGGGATCATTTACTATTTCTAAAAAAGAAAGTAATCCAACTATTTCCACTCCATCTTCTCAAGCTAATATTTCAGCACCGTCGCAGCCGAGTTATCCGAGTGTATCAGCTCCGAAGCCACCGGCACCAGCTCCTCCGCCACCTCCAGCACCGTCGCAGCCGAGTTATACTACTTCTTCAATACCTTCTCAACAAATTCCCACTCCATCACCTAGTACACAAAAAATTACCACAAAAATACCATCTACTACACCGACTCGTCCACAAGTTTCTCAAGTCCAGAAGCCTGAAAAAACTCTGACATTAAATATTGTATTAACTCAGACACCTATGAATGGGTTAGTCCAAATTAGTCAAAATGTTGCCCAATATTTAGAATTAAACAATAACGATCCCATTATGTATGAAGATCCTACAAGACCTGGAGTATTTGGCGGAGCAAGAGTACAAATTGCCATGGTGCAAGATGACCAGATATGGATGGACCAAGAAACTTATTCAACAGCTGATATCCTTTCAACACAAGTAATTGTATTCAATCCACAAGCTGAACCTCCCATTGTAAAGAAAGAACAAATTGAGTTGGAAGTTGAAATAGGGACTGGAATCGATAGCGGGAAAATTGAATTATCTGAACGAAATTTATTGACTCTTGATTTACAAGAAAATGATATTATAAGGTTTGAAGATAATTTAACTGGTGCTTGGGGTGCAGGAAGAGTAACAATAAATAGGACGCTTTCTGATAATATAATAAAAATTCCAGATGAAATATTTGAAGCTGCTGGTATAGGTGGAACAGAAGTTACTGTAAGAAAAAACATGTCTAACGTTATTCCGCTTCAAAACGTTGAATTAGGAATTAGTCCGATTTCTGGAGAAAACCTTTGGGACACACTAACTGTAATCAGGAATAATACTGAAGTATTAAAAGAATGGTTAAATCAATATGTAATTTTTAAAGGATTAAAATTAAGGTGGAAAGATGCGAATGCTGCTATTAAAATTATATCTAGCATTCCTGATCTTACTGGTGAAATTTTAGCTGAAGTAAAAATGACGTCCAGCTTAAATTTAAGGCCTGAAGGCTTAGTCACGTTCAATGCTATTTTGATTATTGATATTTCATCATCAATGTTAGCTAGAGATATGTTTGTAAAAAATATTGCACCAGCAGTTGAAGGTATCCATGCTGCAATGAGCGGAACAAATATTACCAAATTTTTAAGTTATTTTAAAGATGGTACCAATGTTCCTCGAAGACTTGGTGCAGCATTTGCTGCACTATTGTTTTTAGCTGAAAAAGTAGGAAGAGGTTTCGGTGAAAAAGTTTCTATTATCCGTTTTGCGGATGTTGCTGAAGTAATAGATTTTGGTGAAGGTATGCCATTTTTTGATTCAGCTAGTGGAAAACATGGAATTTTAGAAGTCGCAGCTAATGAAATAGTTACGAAAATTGGTGAAGCACAAGGAATGGCTACAAATATGGGTGAAGCAATTGAAGAAGCTGCAGGCGTATTAGAGGCATATAATTCAATTGATGGCACTGACAAACCTTGTATGATTGTATTATTAACTGATGGACATCCTACCGATGGAAATAAATTTGTAGAAAATGTAAATAAATATTTCGTACCCAATCCAAATTTAGTTTTTTATATAGTCGGAATAGGAAACTGTAATGATGAATTAATGAACGATGTCGCCAGAAAATGCGGCGGAGAATATTTTAAACCTAATGATATGGGCGAATTGTTGATTTGGTACTCTAAAAGAGCACGAGATTTAGTCGTAAAATTGAAAGGTGGTCGCCATTAAATTATTAAAATGATATTTTCCTAAAAAGTATATTAACTTCTCAAAAACTAATATCTTAAATTTCCTTGTAAACACGCATTAAAAAATTACTAAATTTTTTTATATCATATTGCTCTTTTGTCTGTTTATTCAAGTATTTAGGAAATATAAATCGGAAATGTTTTTTATGAATGAGCAGATCATACAGGACTGTGAACTTGAAATTGTAAATATACCGATGAGCTTAATTCAGACTAAAAATAAATATGCGATTGATATAAAAATAAAAAATACTGGAAATATAGCATCGAAATATATATTGAAATTTCAATATCCAAATTTAAAATGTGAAATATCCGAAAAACCAGAATTTAATCTTGATGTAAATCAAGTAAAAGATTTATCTATAAAAGTTCAGCCATTAAAACCAGGACTTCAGAATTTATCAATTAAAGTTATTGGGTTATTTAAGAAGAGAATCAAATCTATTATTGAGGTTCCAAGCCCAAATTATGTCCCGCCTATTCAGACAAACCAGCCAAACAGCTTAAATGGGATAAGTACACCACAAATTGCACAACCTAATGTCCCGAAAACAATTAAAAAAGAGGTATTTAAGGAACAAATAATTGAAAATTTAATATTAATAAAAAATATTTATTTTAATGTAATAGATACATCAGCTGCTCCAAAAGAAGTAAATCATTTTATTAATATTGGTGGCGATGCTAACCCCATTGGTGAAAATATTCATTCTCATTTGATCACCATCTTATTTTACAATCCTGACCTGATCGACACTACTGGAGGTCAAGAACTTCAATTTCTCCGTGATATTTTTTTCAATTTAAAAAGATTAAGAAAAAAACTTTTTTATTATATAACTTACCCCATCGACCAAGAATACTCTAAAGAAGACGCTTTAGTGATAAAAAATGCCTTTGAGTATTTTGTTAAAAGCCAATTACCTCCTGAAATTACACAATTATATTTATTCAATGTTGGGTTTATATCACCCATTGGTAAAATGCCTTCAATAATTATTGGAAAAGATAATAAAGAAAATTATAAGAAAATCATTCAAAAAATTGATGATGGATTAAAGAATGAGATAGAAATTATAATTGATGATAAATTATTTAGTCATGGAATTTTGTATGAAGATTTAGAAAAAATAACTCAAAATATGAATATAAATGTAATTAATATTATATTTACAACTAATTTATTAGATAATAAAACTCTTTTATTAAAATTTTTTAACATTTTTCAATAAGTGCACAAGAAATTTAAAAAATTAAAAAGGAGTAATAAATTTGAGCAAACAAAAATGGGAATTCCCTAAAAAACCAATTCCTTTACCTTTTAGTCATGGAATAGAAATGGAAATCCAAATGCTAGACGAAAATGGCCAATTTCTTAAAGGCGATGACATGGTCTTTCTCATGAAAAAAATGGTAGAACAGGCTAGAGACATTTTAATTCATATGATTGAATACGAAAATATCCCATCAATAATCGAGAAAAAAATTGCTGATACACCAATGATAACATATAACGAAGAAAAAGGAGATGTTTTAACTTTAAGCTATAAACTTCATGGAAAACCAATTGATATCGAAATTTTTGGAAGAGATGGAAATGTTGCAGCAATCACTTATATATTAGAATGTGTTACTCCACCATGTGAATATATTGAAGAACTAGTTTGGTGGGCTCAAGCTGTTTTATTAATAGCTGAATTGGTACTCCCTAAAGAATTATTCTTAGTTTCTGCTGGATTTAATCCATTACAGCAAGAATATTTTAGAGGACTTACCTTCGCTGACCATAGTCATATGGGGACCTTCAAGGACGATTATGAAAAAATCAAGATATACAATATGTTTAGAAATTTTTTACCACACATCTTGGCATTGTCGGTAAATTCCTCTCTTATGAATGGCCATCCTACTGATGCTATCAAAATAATAGGGAAGCGTTATGCATGTCCCGGTTGTGTTCGTAGTATTAGACTTAAGAAAAATGATACCATGCTTTCTTTAAATGATCCTAAACACTACATCCCATATATGACCGATCCAAATAATATCGATTTCTTTTTAAATACTATTCAAAAAGCATCATTAGAAGACGCCAGACAACAGGATATATTTCCATACACTGATTTTGGGACAATCGAGACAAGAATTTCTGATGCACAAACCTCTATCGCAAGAAGAATTGGTATAGCTTTATTATTACAATTACTTGCTTTTAAAGCTAGAAATATGAGGGAAGTTCCCGATGTAGGGTCAGCCACTATAGTTAAAAACCGAGTTGGTGCAATATCAAGAGGATTATTCTCAGTCTTTAGGACCGAAGACGCTGATAGTGACCAAATCGCTAGTATAGACCCAAATTTTGCTGATTGCTATTTTAATACAGAAGGTAGATTAATGCAAGATGCTGTTAAAGGTATGCTTAGATTTATAGGTGAAGATAAATCAATAAAAAAGTTTTTTAAAGTCCCATTAAGAAAAATTCCTTTTCTTGACCCAATTATAATTTCAGTGTATGGATCAGTTGATTGGGCAGACCCTCCCCTAACAGAAGCTGAATATCAATTAAGCCTTTACAATTATAGACAAGGTGATGCTTTCAAATTATTAGGCGATTTGGTATATATGACTCATAATTGTATTGTAAATCCTACTTATTCTCCATTAAATGGAAAACCAAATTATCCAAAATTTTGGTAAAATTTACAGGTGTTTAACTGTGATTCTAGTAAAAATAACCTTGCCTGACAATTCAGTTATTTTCAAAAAAATAATTGTTATTGATGCTCATTCTCACTTAGGTAGTGATATTGATAGTGTTAGTAACATGAACCCTTTAGCTCCTGGTGGTACTTATAATTTTTATATTGAAACTCAGAGTAAAGTAGAAAAAGAAAGTGTATTAAACTATCAGTTATCTATAAATGGAAAAGTCCACCGTTTTGAATTTAAATTTATTCCAATGCCATTTATTTATAATGTTTTCAAATTTTTAAAAGAAAGAAATAGTAGCAATTATTCTACTGTTTTTGATAAAATGAACGGTGGATGGTTAATAGACCATGGTGTTTGTTTTCCATTTCAAGATACCTTCAGAGATAATAAACCTGAAGCACAATACCGGGCATCAAATTTGAATATTGCTCGATTTAGTACGCATTTCCCAAATTCAATGAGATTAATTGGATATTGCAGAGTAAACCCAAGGCAGACACAAGCCCCTGATGAAGTAGATTATGCAATTAATACTCTAGGATTAAGAGGTCTAAAACTCCATCCAAGATCCGATGGCTGGACTGACGAAATATCTGCTGACTTCGCAGTAAAAGTATTAATAACTGCTGCTAAAAACTCTATTCCAGTAATTTTTGATACAAGAGGTGCCCAATCCATTATTGACATACAAGAATTAGTCCATAAAACTCGTAATCAATTGAAAAAAAATGCTCCCGAATTAATTAACCATTTAAAAGTAATAGTAGCTCATTGTGCTATGGGTTATATTGGAAATGAAGAAGTCTATAGAGTTATTTCTGACCCAAATATCTGGGGCGAAATTTCAATGCTCCACGGAAAGGGGACACATGACTTTTTTCTCTCATTTATGAATTGGTATAAACAAAATATCCCCAACGCATCTCGATCTTGGTCTGAAAAATTGCTTTTTGGAACTGATTTTCCATATTTTACACCATTTCACGCAAAAGATAATATAAAATTTTTGATTTCCCAAGATTTTATCCAAAATGGCGGCACTTTAACTGATGCAGAAAATATTCTTGGTCTTAATCTTATCAAATTATTATCTCCTTATAGTTTACAAAAAAAGCTAAAAAAGGACGAATATACTTCGCATTCGCATGTTTATCTTTGGGGAAATTCAAATGAACAACTTTATGAAAATGCTGCCTTTTTAATTGCTAAATTAATTGAAAATAAAAGACTGGATATCAGCCAGATAAATTTTATGTTTTCTAATAATTTCTCAAATTTATCTGATAATATTTTAATTCACGGTGTAATTAATACTAAAAAGAAAACTAGAATTCTAATACATAATTTTCTTGATAATAAATTATTACTATGCTCTACTCTCGATCCTGATACCAAATGGAACTATTTTGGATTTAAATACTTTAATCCTAATGACCAAGCGTTTTTCCAAAAAGCATTTTCTATAAATTCTACGCATAATTTTGATGAGCAATACCAGATATTTAACAGAAATTTATTGTAACTATTTTATATACTTAAAAATTAAAATTTTAACTGGATTTATCTTACAATAAAAGTAAATATCTTTCTAATTTTTTAGTTACTTGAAAATTTTATGTGTTTACCTTAGTTTCATTTTGTTTTATTGTAATTTTACTTTTTTTAAATAAAAATGCCAATCTTTTTAGCGCATTTTTTACAAAAATATGCAGGTTTTTCATCAGTATCTTCTAAACAATTTGAAAACCGCATAACGCAATTAAATGAATTACAATGTCGTAATCCTAGAGTATGGCCTATTTCATGAAGAGCTTCCTTTAAGGTTCTTAAATATAATAATTTGACCAAATCTTTATTCAATTCTATGTTTTTATAAAAACTTGGCATTAACCTTGTTATAGAAATAATGCATGCACGCGTGTCCTTCCCTGATTCTGAGAATTCTGCTTGTCCAAATATAAAATTTAAGTTTGGGACATATAAATCGACATTTACAATTCCTAATATTTTGTCATAACCACTATTAAGAGCATTTGACCGAATGACTTCCATGATTAAGGGGGCTTTATATTGATTTCTTTGTTGATTAAATGCAATCGGTGGAATTTTTTCTATTTTTTTTAAAACCTCTACTTTATTAAATACATTAGAAAAAATTTTTCCTAATTCATTAGTAATAAACAAAATCAAATCATTATCTATATTTCCAAATCTTAAAATTCCTAATTTTCTCATCTTTTATCTAATCTAAAAAATAAAAGAAATTATTTAAAAGTAAAATGTTTACGAATTTTTTTCTTTACATTCCAAACACATTTTAATCCTTGTGGAAAGTGAACAAGATCTCCAGCTTTAATAGTTACCTCATCTCCATCTTCAGTTTTAACTGTTACCTCTCCTTCTAATATATAACAACTTTCCGGTGTGTCATAATACCAATCAAATTCGCTTGGTTCCTTTTCCCAGATACCCCAGTTTTTAGCTTCTTCAATCTCTTCTTTCGTTGGTTTTTTGACTTCAATTTTTGCCATTTTGATCATCTTTCATATTTTTTAATTATTATCTTTTAATGTCTTAATTAATTTTTATACTTTTAAGCTCATTTGTCTTTATTATTAAATTAAACCAATAATCTTTTTTTAAATAGTACAAAAATTTTATTAATTTTATTCAGAAATTTGAAAAATATATACGATATTTTACTATTTAATTCTGAGATATCTATTTTTAAAATGAATATATCTGTAAATTCTTTTATAGAATATATTCTCTTATTTTTTTATTTTTTTACTTAAATTTAACATATATTTTTTTATGCGATTAATAAAAAGTTACAGATATTTATTATGCATCATATTTAAACAATTTTTGAATAAGCATTACATGTGTAGAATTCTTTAAATTAATTGGAACTTTATAAATTATATTATCAAAAATTAATAATAATTAGTGATTTTTATGGTTTTAAATATAACAGCTGTATACTTTCATGAATTATTTAACAAGAAAATTTGGGATATCATTAATAATAAATTTCAAAATTTTCCTAAAGTAATGGAATCCGAATTAAACTTAAAAAATGTTCGATTAATTGAACCACCTTTAATTTCTGAAGAATTATTGTTAAAAGTTCATACAAAAGAATATTTTGAATATTTAAAAAGGAGATGGGATTATTTAGGTGCTAGATATACTGTTGGTGGATGTGTTGATGCTGCAGAAAGAATAATGAAAAACGAATTTCATAATGCTCTGTGTTTTGGTGTCGCTGCTGGGCATCATGCAGGACCTGATAATGGATGGGGTGGAACTTATGCTTCTGTTAGTGGTGGTATAATTGCAAACTTAGAACAGAAATTTACTAATTTTAAAATTGCAATTCTCGATACCGATTCGCACCATGGAAACGGTACAAGAGCTATTACGTTTGGAAAACATAACATATTACATGTATGTTTTTGCGATACAAATAAAATTGAAGACAATGGTACGAAAATTTGTATTGATTCTGGATATTCTACTAATGATACGGAATATTTATCAAAAGTAAAAAATGAATTTATTAGACGAGTTGAGGAATTTCAGCCTGACTTGATCGTACATTTACTAGGACATGATACCGCCTTAGGAGATTATGGTAGTCGTGGATTATCTAAGAATTTCTTTTTAGAACTTGTAAAATTGGTAAAAAACTGTGCAGAAAATGTATGTGATGGAAAATATCTGATAAATACACATGGTGGTTCTAATATAAAAATATGCGAATATATTCATCCCAGAATAATCAGAATTCTTAGTAATAATATTAATTCTTAAGAATTTCAAACATGAGAACTACTTACTAAAGTTAAAATAAAACGAATTGAATAAAAAGAAATGATTAAATTAATGTTGAGAATTATATAATTGTTTCATAGCTATTAATGCTAAATCTCCCATTTCTTTATTATACGGCCTTATACGAAATGCATAATTATATGTCTTATTAGCTTTTAATTTAAATTCATCATGAATACCTGTAAATATAACGCTATCTCCTCCTACTCCTCGTTGCTTATAATCTATATTAAAAGTAATAAATGGGCGATGAGGTAATTCATGAATATGTTCTGCTTTTTCAAGGTCTTCTAAAGTATATGGCCATGCACTTATATTAAGAAATGTTCCTCCAATATCCAAGACTAATAGTCCAAAATCATTTATATCTGTTAATGCAGCCCATCTTACATCCGTTCTATTTCCATTTTCTTGAGGTCTGATATAATTATGGATTAAATCCTTAACAAATCCGGAATAGATCCCAATTGCTGCCCCTGAATTTCTATCCCACATATTTTCATGAGGTCCCCTGCCATACCACGTCAATTTATTGAATTTTTCAGGTAAAGTTGTTTGCATTCCAAATCTGATCATATTTTTACTAGGAGTAAACTTATTTTCCACATATACATCGCCGCTCCCATAAATCGTATAAATCGTTTCTAAATTCTTTTTACCGTTTGGCACTTTTATT
Organism: Candidatus Helarchaeota ASGARD archaeon Hel_GB_B; assembly: GCA_005191425.1. Taxonomy (GTDB): domain Archaea; phylum Asgardarchaeota; class Lokiarchaeia; order Helarchaeales; family HEL-GB-B; genus HEL-GB-B. The sequence goes on along the minus strand of SUPR01000046.1, from coordinate 10,462 downwards.
TGAAAATGAATTTGAAACTTTTGAGGGCTATGTATTTCTGAAATAAATTTTTTAACTTTTCTTTTTTGAGAAGCCTTTTTCCAGCTATAAAATGACCACATAAAATATTTCCAAAAAGGGAGAAATCGTGCAATTCCTAAATCATTATCTGTGGGTGCTCTCCAGAAATTTGGTATCAGTGGTGCAGAAATTAATTCATGTTCTTTAAACTTAAATGATTCAATAGCACCTGATTTTTTACCAATCTTTATTTGAAAGTTTTCACCTTTTATTGAAAAATAGATATCATTTTCTTTAATATCTAAAGGTGGCATTTTTTCTATTTTTACATTTTTAGGTGGCGGGGTTTCAAAAGGAATTTTAAATTGGTCCCATGCAATAATATATCCCTTATCCGCCCATATTGTTTTTTTATTTAACAAAGATCTTATTATTAAATAATATTCCGAATTTGGACTTATCTTGGGTTTTTTAAATGGGATCGTAATTTCTTTTTTTTCATTTGGATTTAAGTCAATAGTGCCTATATTTCCATCTTGAATTATTATTCCATTTTCTGTGAGTTCCCAAGTAAAGTCAATGAAATCTAATGAAACAAAATTATATTTGTTATGAACAATTACTTTCCCTTTTAATAAATCGACGGGTGTTATCTTAATATTTTGGTAAACCTTTTTTATTTCATATAAAGCAGGGCCTGGCTTTCTATCAGGCAGAATAACTCCATTTATGCAAAAATTCCTGTCGTTGGGTTTATCTCCAAAGTCGCCACCGTATGCCCAAAATTCCTTACCATCTTCAGAAATTTTACGTAGCCCTTGATCTATGAAATCCCATACAAACCCTCCTACACAATTTGGATATTTCTCAAAAATATCCATAAAATCTTGGAAATTCCCAAGACTATTTCCCATACAATGGGCATATTCACATAGAATACGCGGCTTTCCTTTATATTGCTTGGGTTTAATTGAATGGATCATAAAAACTTTTACTTTTTTTAATTGACCTGATTTTTCAAGCTCTTTTGGGGTACTGTACATAGTACTAAATACATCTGATACTTTTAAAGAATAATCTCCCTCATAATGAATAGGTCTTGTATGATCTATAGCAAGAGCTGCTTCCTTCATTAATTTGAAATTTTTTCCATTACCTGACTCATTTCCTAATGACCACATAAATATGCATGGATGGTTTTTATCTCTCTCTACCATACCCACCATTCGATCTATGACTGCCTGTCTCCATTTCTTTTTACCTTTAGGTAATCTTCTTCGAGCACCATGGGACTCTAAATTATTTTCATCTAAAACATATATTCCATATCTATCACAAAGGTCGTAAAATATTGGGGTATTCGGATAATGGCTTGTCCTTACTGCATTTATATTATTTTGTTTTAATATTATAATGTCTTGTAATATTCTATCAAAAGGTATTGCTCTTCCTTCATCTGGGTCATGTTCATGTCTATTAACACCCTTGAAAATCACCGATTTACCATTAATGTAAATCCCTCCATCTTCCCCGATTTCTATTTTCCTAAATCCATATTTACTGTGTAAAACTTCTATAGTTTCACCACCCGAATCTTTTAACTTTAAAAATAAATCATATAAATTAGGTGTTTCTGCAGTCCATTTGTCTGGATTTCTAATATCTTGCTTCAAATAAATTGTTTTCTCTTCTCCTGGACTTATGGAAAACTTCTTTTTGTCTAATATTTTATTTTGGACGTAATTTCCTTGGTCATCTAACAATATTAATTCAATAGAATAATCTTTACATTCCTTATTTCCATAATTTTTTATTTTTGCTCTAACATTTAACATCGCATCTTCATATTTTTCGTCTAAATCACAATAAATAAAATAATCACGAATATGAACTTTTGGCGTGGAGAACAAGAAAACATCACGAAAAATACCACTAAATCTCCACATATCCTGGTCTTCTAAATATGATCCATCTGACCAGCGATATACCTCAACTGAAATTAAGTTTTTACCTATATTTGCATGTTTTGTAATATTAAATTCTGCAGGGTTCATACTCCCTTGACTATAACCAATAAATTCTCCATTTATCCAAACATAAAATGCAGATTTAACTCCTTCAAAATGTAAAAATATTTCTCGTCCATTCCAACTATCTGGTATATCAAACTCTCTTTTATACGAACCAACTGGATTATAATTATGGTCAATATTTGGAATTCTCCACTTTTTTACACTATATGGATATTTAATATTTGTATATATTGGAATCCCATACCCTTTTAACTGCCAATTACTCGGAACTTTAATTTCATTCCAATTACTCACATCATAATCATTTTTATAAAAATTAACAGGTCTATCTGCGGGCTTTTTAACCCAATTAAATTTCCATATTCCACTTAATTTTATATAAAATTCACTTTCCGTCTTATTTCTTAATACAATTTCATCATCTTTATAAGGAATTAATGTATTGTGATATGGTTCTTTATTCTTTTCAATTACATAACAATTTTCCCAATCAAATCTTTCTTTTTTCACCATTTATACATCCCAATTTTATTATTTATCACTTTTTTAATCTTTATTTATCTTCATTTATCTTCTTTCATTTATAAAAGATATCTAATTAAATATAAATTTTTGATTGTAAATGAAGTAAATCCATTTTATTATAAAAGAATTTTAATGTAAATCTTTTTATACAAACGCAAATTTTAGAAATTTAAATGTTGAAATAGAAATCCAAATAATATAATAATCGTAAATTTTAAAAAATTTTTAACTAAGACAAATATTTTAAAAAAAACTAGACATTATCTTTTATAATCTAAAATATAAATAATTTTCCATCTATTTATTCCAGTACTTTTTAAAAAATTAATTTATTAATTAATTAAACACAAAATAAATTAATGATATTCTACTTAATTTTATTTAAATTATCAATAATATGGTGTCTAAAATAACAATAAAAGTAATTAATTTAAGGTGTGAATATTTAATAAACCCAATTGGAATAGATATTACAAATCCGAGGTTAAGTTGGGAATTAATCTCTGATAGAAGAGGAGATTTCCAAAATGCTTATAGGATCATTGTTTCGGATAGTAAAGATTTAATCGAAAAAAATGAAGGTAATTTATGGGATACAGGGAAAATTGAGTCGGATATACAGAACCAAATTGAATATCATGGTATGCCATTAAAATCTAGAATGGAATGTTTTTGGAAGGTAATGGTCTGGGACAAGGACAATAACCCTTCTAACTGGAGTGAAATTGCTTATTGGGAGATAGGGTTACTCAATTCTGATGAGTGGTCTGCAAAATGGATTGGACCTCCTAAAAAGAAAATATTTCTTAATAAAATCAGAAAATTTCTAAGGAAAAGGAAGGAAGACCCTTCTCCCTTATTAAGAAAATCGTTTGTAATTGATCATGAAATCAAGAAAGCAGTAATTTATGTTTCTGCTTTGGGAGAATATGAATTATTTCTTAATGGTAAAAGAGTTGGCGACCATTTTTTAGCTCCTGAATGGACAGATTATGATTATAGAGTTCAATATCAGACTTTTATAGTAACTAATTTATTGGAACGAGGAGAAAATATTATTAGTGCAATTCTCGGAGATGGATGGTATATTGGTAATATTGGTTTTATAACTGGATCAAGAATATGGGGAAATGACCGTAGATTTTTATTTCAAATGGAAATTACTTTTTCTAATGATGAAAAAAGAATAATTAACTCTGATTCTAGTTGGAAAATTTATTATGATGGTCCTATTAGGCGGTCTGACCATTATCTTGGTGAAATTTATGATTCAAGAAAAGAAATTCCAAATTGGAACATCTCAGGTTTTAATGATTCTGAATGGAAAAATGTGGTCATAGACGACAGTATAAACGTAAATTTGGTAGCACAAATGAATGAGCCAATAAAAATTATAAAAGAATTAAGTCCAACTTCTATTTCAGAACCAAAACCTGGTATTTTTATATTCGATATTGGGCAAAATATAGCTGGTTTTTGTAAAATAATTATAAATGAATCTATTTGTGAAAAAGATGGAATAATTAAACTTAGACATGGTGAAATGCTAAAAGAAGATGGGTCATTATATACCAAAAATTTACGATTTGCTAAAGCAACCGATAAATTCATCTATAATGGAAATGGAAAAAAAGAATATCACCCCTATTTTACTTATCATGGATTTCAATACGTAGAAGTTAGTGGTCTAAAACAAGGAACTAAATTGGATCTTAATTTTTTAAAAGCTTATGTCATTTCTTCGAGCATAAGGAAAACTGGTGCTTTTGAAAGTTCTGATCCAATGTTAAATAAACTATGGAAAAATATCTTCTGGACACAAATTGATAATTTGATAAGTGTTCCAACAGATTGTCCACAGCGTGATGAGCGACTTGGATGGATGGGTGATGCAAATATATTTTGTCAAACTTCTATATTTAACATGGACATGGCAGCATTTTATACTAAATGGATTAAAGACATTAGAGATGCTCAAATAGAAGATGGCCGGTACTCTGATTTTTCACCCAATAACTTTTTAAAAATGGGAATAAAATTTACTTTAAATGCTCCTGGATGGGCTGACTGTGGTGTTATTCTCCCATGGTTAATTTTCTTGAATTATGGCGATAAACGGGTGATAGAACACCATTATAATTCAGCAAAACGATTTATTGATCATGTCTATTCAAAAAATCCTAACTTAATTTGGAAACATCATACTGGACAGGCATACAATGATTGGCTAAATGGCGACACTATCAAATCAAAAGATTATCCCAGTAAAGGGGGTAAAATACCTAAAAAAGTATTTGCGACCGCTTTTTTTGCTTACTCTACCAATATTCTCTCAAAAATGGCAAAATTACTTGGAAATGAAGATGACGCAATAAAATATTCTAATTTGTCATTAAAAATTAAAGAAATATTTAAAAAACAATTTGTTTCTGAATCAGGTAAAATAGAAGGTGATACTCAAGCAGGCTATGCCATTGCTTTACATTTTGATTTATTACCTGAAAATTTAAGAGAAAAAGCAGTAAAGAATCTGATAAAATCTATAGAAAAGTATGACAATAGAATTTCAACTGGTTTTCATACGACAATTATGATGATGCTGGAGTTGATAAATTGGGGTTATGTAGAATTAGCATACAAATTGTTACAAAGCGAGAGATTTCCATCATGGTATTATATGATAAAAAATGGAGCTACAACAATGTGGGAGCGATGGGATGGTTATGTAAAAGGACGAGGTTTTCAATCACCAATGATGAATTCATTTAATCATTATTCAATAGGAGCTATTGGCGAATGGATATATAGAATAATTTTAGGAATTAATTTTGACGAAAAACACCCTGGTTATAAACATATAATAATTAGACCCATTCCTTATAAGACCTTGACTTGGGCAAAAGGTTATTATGACTCCATTTATGGTAGAATCAGCGTGAGCTGGAGTTTTAAAAATAATAAGTTTAATTTAGAATTAAAAATACCTTGTAATACTACTGCTACAATTTATATTCCTGCTAAGAATAAAAATTCCATAACCGAGAATGGTAAATCTATTTTTGATTCAGATTGGATCAAATTTATTGAGTTTAAAAAAAATTGGGCGTTATTCGAAATAAAATCGGGAAGATATATATTTGAATCAAGCTAATTATCATTTCTAAATTTCAATCAACAAAGATTGACCGAGAGAAAACAGCAGAGATTATAAATTCAATGTCTTCTTTGTAAAAAATGAAAGTGAATGGACAAATCTCTCGGAGATTCACAAGGCTGAGAAAGATACTCTCAAATTATACCATGCATATACTACCAATAAAGTGATAAGAAACCGCACTAATCATAATTTGAAAAAAATAGCAACCCAATATAAGGATAGATGGGGAATAGAGACCGCCTTTAAAATGGCCAACTTCTTCATGATAAGAACTTCGTCCAGTATATTCATTGTAAGCATATTTTATTATTTATTTCCCATGGTCATTTATAATTTATGGATATTATATAATCTATTTTATAAGTACTCTCGGGAAAATAGATATATACTACCATCATTTTAGCTGAAATTGTGTATTTTAGTAAAATCTCTTCAATATTGGACTCAAATATTTATGGTACAAACAAAAAAATTACAAATGGAGGTAAATTTTTAACATTCGGAAGAACTGGAAAAGTGAAGAAATTTTTAAATTGTTTATTTATGAATTTTAATTTATTATATATCTATTAATTGCTGAATGTTGGGCTAGTAAATGAAAAATAATGGTTCTCAAGAGATTTGGCATCCCATTAAAGACAAAATTGTAACTCGATGGGTTCAAGATGTTAGTCCAAAAAACCCATTACCTGAATATCCAAGGCCACAACTCAGAAGAAATGAATGGATAAATTTAAATGGACTATGGGACTATGCAATACGACCTAAAAAGGATAATGAAATACCTAAATCTTTTGATGGAAAAATTTTAGTTCCATTTCCTATCGAATCTGCATTATCTGGTGTAAAAAAACGTTTAACTCCAAAAAATAAGTTATGGTATCGTCGGTTTTTTACAATACCTGAATCATGGAATGGTAAGAAAATATTATTGCATTTTGGGGCTATTGATTGGGAGAGCACAATTTGGATAAATGGAAAAAGGATTGGAGACCATAGAGGCGGCTATATACCTTTTTCATTTGAGATTTCAGAATTTATTAATAATAATGAAAATGAATTAATTGTATCTGTATGGGATCCTACTGGAAAAAGTTGTCAAGAGAGAGGTAAGCAATTACTAAGATCTTTTATGATTTTTTATACTCCTATTTCTGGAATTTGGCAGACAGTCTGGTTAGAACCGATATCAACAACCTTTATAACATCTTTAAAGATTACTCCTAACATTGATGAAGAAAATTTGAATATTGAAATAATGGTACAGAATCCCAATCCCCAAGATTTTATTTTTATACAGATTTTGGATAAAAAAAGAGAAATAGTTTCCAAGACAATAGAAATAAACAAATCATTTATTCTGGATATTCCATCTCCAAATTTATGGAGTCCAGATTCTCCTTTTCTTTACGATTTAAATATTTCTATTTTAAGAAATAATGAACAAATTGATTCAATAGAAAGTTATTTTGGAATGAGAAAAATAAGTATAGGAAAAGATAATAATGGAATTCCCAGAATATTATTAAATAATAAAGAAATTTTTCAGTATGGTGTGCTTGACCAAGGATATTGGCCAGATGGGTTATATACTGCACCTACTGATTCGGCTTTGAAATACGATATTGAGATAGCAAAAGAACTTGGCTTTAATATGATTAGAAAACATGTAAAGATCGAGCCATCTCGATGGTATTATCATTGTGATAAAATTGGAATGCTAGTTTGGCAGGATATGCCAAATGGTGGTAAGTCTCTTTTTTTTATTGGTAAAAAAAGAAATAAAGTATGTAAAAAAAATTATTATAAAGACCTTAAATCTATGATTGAAATTCTTTACAATTTTCCCTCTGTTATTGTTTGGATACCATTTAATGAAGGGTGGGGGCAATTTGAAACTAAAAAAGTAGTAAATTATATTAAAAAACATGATTTATCAAGATTAATTGATAACGCAAGTGGTTGGTTTGATAAGAAAGTTGGTGATATTCATGATATTCATAAATATGTGGGCCCAAAATGTCCTAAAATAGAAAATCATAGAGTTGCAGTTCTAGGAGAATTTGGTGGTTTAGGTCTAAAAATTAATAATCATCTATGGAAAAAGAAAAAACATAGTTTTTCTTATAGTAAATTATCAGATCAAAATAAATTAGTTATTAAATATACAGAATTAATTAATAGATTAAAACCATTAATAAATAAAGGTTTATGTGCTGCTATTTATACTCAAATTACTGATGTAGAAGGCGAAATTAACGGACTTTTAACTTATGATAGAGAGATAATCAAAATCGATATTGAAAAATTAAAAAAATTAAACACATCACTTTATATACATGATAAAAATACTAAATGAAAAGAATCTATTGTCCCATAAATAATAAAATAAGATAATTTAATGTAATCATTATAATCAATGACAATCTATTAAAATATTAAATAAAAGGTTTTTAATGAGTTGATTTTTTGAATTCAAGAGATTTAACTATGTCTGCAATTAGTGGAATACCTGAAAAAGTTCCATTTAACCCATTTATTATGCATTTAGCAGCAGTTTTAAATGATATTGATTATTCTGGTAAGTATGTGAAAGATCCAGAGATACTGGCTAATTCTCAAATTAAATGCTCAGAATTTTTTGGTATTGACCATGTAAATGTTTCTACAGATGCATATAGAGAGGCAAGTGCTTGGGGCGTTGAAATTGATTTCTCTGGACATACGCCTGTCCCTAAAAAAGGGACTGAATTAAATTGGCAAGAATTCGATAATATGGAAACTCCTGATTTAACTAGTTCTGATAGAATTATGGAACGTGTTAAAGCAATAAGTATTTTGTCCAAAAAAGTCGGGACTAAACAATGTATAATTGGGTGGATTGAAGCACCGTTTGCAGAAATTGTATCTTTATTTGGAATGATGAATGTATTTAAAATCAACAACAAAAAATGGAATGATATAATTAAAAAACTCATTAAAAGAATTGTTCCTGTCCAACTAGAATTTGCAAAATTACAAATTGAAGCTGGTGCAGATATTATTGGGGCTGGAGATTCAGCTATTTCCCAAATTGGTCCATGGAGATATAAAGAAGCTTGTCTTGAATATACTCAGAAGTTATTTAAGGATATTCAAAAATATGTTCCAGTACTCTATCATACTTGTGGCGATAATTCAACTATTGATAAAAATGGAAATGATATGCTCAAATTAATAGCCAAGTCCGGCGCATCTATATTAGATATTGATTATCAAGTTAATTTAAAATTAGCAAAACAAAAAATAGGTAATGAAATCTGCATTAGAGGAAATTCCAATACATCACTACTAGGTAAAAGAGACTCAACCCCTGAAGAAATTATTAATGATGTATCTAATATTTTAGAGATTGGAAAACCTGGGGGGATGTATATGTTTGCTGCTGGTTGTGAATGGCCATGGGAACCAAAAGATATTTGTATTCGTAATCTGAGTATAGCAAAAACAATATGCGAGAAATTAGGTTATTATTAAATAAATAATTGAATAAAAAATGAGTATACTATTTCTTATTGTTGGTAATTCAGGCAGTGGAAAAGATTCATTAATAAAAGAAGTGAAAAAATTATATCCTAATAATTTAAAAGAATTGAAAATTCCAATAAGAGTAATAACCAGGCCTCCATCACCTGAAACTGAAGACTTTGAATCAATTGATGAGAAATCTTTTCTAAAATTAAAAAATAACGGAGTTTTTGCACTATCCTGGCATATTTATGGACTTTATTATGGAATAAAAAAAGAAATTGATAATTGGCTGTCAAATGGTCATCCAGTTCTCATTAATGTAAGCCGCAAAATTATTCCACTAGCCAGAAAAAGATATCCTAATGTTAAAGTGATTTTTGTAAAAGTACCTTTTGAAATAACCAAGAAAAGATTAGAAGAACGTGGTAGAGAAAATAAAAAGTTAATGAAAAGTCGTCTTAAAAGAGCTCGAAAAAATCAAGATTTACCTACCGCTGATTTTGTTATAGATAATAGTGGCGATCTTGAACAAACTGCAAAAAGATTATTGAATTATATGCTGTCCGAAATAAATAAAAATGAGACGAAAAATTAATTCTATTTTATAAAATGTTTTATTTCAATCATTCATTAGTTCAAACAAAGATTCCACATTAATATTCGATATTAATTCGTCCATAGTTAATTTATTATTAAGATTTAATATGATTTTACAATTTTCTCCTTTATTTAATGAAAAATAATTATCTGAAGCTATAAAATCAAATTTGTTAGACCTAATATTTATGTAAAGAGCAATTTCTTGGCTTTTGATCGATAACTCGAATTTTTTGTCATTAATTTTTTTAATTTCCCATGTAAGATTTGGATTTTTTAATTTAAGATTTTTAGGAGCAGTAAATAATCTAAATCCTCTAAATATTAATTCATTTTTTTTATTATATAATCTATAAAATATAATACTCTTTTTTATTATCTTCTGAATTTTTTTATCTAAGTTAATTTCATCGATTTCAATTGAAGTGCAGGGTAATACTGTAAAATCCTTTTCTCCTCTTAAATTTATATTACCATTAATATCTTGAATTGTCCATCTAATAACACCTTTTTTCGTGTTTTTGTAATCATTTATAATATTGAATTTTACTCTATTAACTAATTCAATAACTGTTGCAATTAATGGTTGAAAAAATCTTTTTGCTATATAGTGTAATGCCTTCCACCTACAATAATAATC
>SUPR01000045.1 GCA_005191425.1 Candidatus Helarchaeota ASGARD archaeon Hel_GB_B | reverse complement strand
TATAAAACATATGAAAATTTGATTTCAGATTTTCCGTCTAATCTTGTACTAATTTTATTTTCGCCTAAAACGATTTTAAATGCCAATGGAGGAATTTTGTCCTCTACCTCTAAGAAGTCAATGCTTTTATTTCCATTGTTTTTTACAGTAAGCTTGACCATAATATAATCATCAACAAACGATTTTGTCTTATCAATTTCGCGAATAATTTGAACATCTTTTAAATTTAATGAATAATAATAAAATGGATAACCAATAACAGCTGAAAATATTAGTATACTACCTAAAATAGTCAGAAAATATATATAGAAACCTAACCCTAATAAAAGGCAGATTATACCAGTCATTAATACTGTTCTTCCATGCCTAGTAAACATTTGTCTTCCTTCTTTTCTAAAATTTCGCCTATAATTAGCATGTGAATAGTTACAATAAAATATAAGTTTAAAATATTTATAATTTTAGTATTTATTTTAACATTTTTAACATTTTTAAAAAAATATATTTAATTTATTAGTTTTAGAATATTCAAATACTTTTTCCATAATTTTTCTGAGTTCTCTTTTAAGTCTGCGATTCGTTAAAGTATAACCTAAAAGTTCAACAAGTGAATTTTTTAATCCAATATTATTTAGAGTAAAAGTGAGTCTGATTTTTCCAGGTTTTTCTTCAATTTTTATAAGTCCGTCAAAATGGCTTAATTGATTACTATTTTCCACATGGACATGAATGTTTTGAATTTTCAAATTCTTTTTTTCATAAACGATAGGTCCTTCTTGAGTGAAAATAACATCTTGAATGGTTTCAACATCTCTTTTAATTACCCCAAGAGAATCAATTTCAACTTCAAGTAGCATTTCTTGGTGTAATGTCGTGGAATTAATTTTAGTTATAGAAATTCTTTTTGTATTTTCTACCATAGCTTCCCAAAATTTGGGATTTAAAAGCAAAGTCTTAATTTTTTCAATATTTAAATCTAAATAAACTTTCTTTAATTCAAAAAGCATAATGAGTCTATTTAATATAACCAATATTTAATAAGTTTCTTTTTAAAAAAAGGAAATTTTGAAACAAATTTTAATAAAACTATAATCAATTTAATAAAATTTATACAAAATTAAATTAAGTAAATTCATCTCCTATTTATCTCGATACAAATGAGTTTCGAAATGCAGCATTTATTTAATAAATCTTCGGCCAATTTAGAACAGAAAATCGAGAAATTAATTAAAGTGATTTCAGGAGTTGTTGAGATATTTACAAACACAACAGATATTATAGATGAACAAATGCAAAAAGTTCAAAATGAATTAGATAAGCTGTCCGTAAAAGTTGATACGATAGAAAAAGAATTAAAAAACGAATTTAACGAAAAATTGTCTGATTTAGAAAAAAGAGTAAAAGCTGCATTTGAAGCTGGAGAAAAAGAAGGTATTTTAAATACGACATTCAAATCGAATAATAATTTTGAATCTAAGAAATATGAACATAACCAAAAAAGCCAAGATAATGCTATTAAAAAGGAAAGTCTTGTTTCTAATTCTACAAATCATTTAAGTTCTCGTGCTCAATTACAATCTGAATTAAAAGAGCTTTTTAAAAGGATGAAACATGAATAATTAGCAAATTAAATTGTAGGAATATAATTCCGAAAAATTTTTTTAAAATTTTTTATTTTTATAATTATGAATAAATTAGTTTTAGGAACCAGTGGAAAAGGTGGCACTGGTAAGACAACATTTGCCGCTTTATTGTTAAAAGTATTGAAAAAATCAGATAAATATCAAGAAAATGGAATATTAGTAATAGATGCAGACCCAGATACAAATTTACCAGATGTTTTGGGCTATAATATCCCAAGAGCTGATACAATCGGTGGAGTTGCAGATATATTAAAGAAAAAAATATCCAATGGTTCTTTACCACCCATGGTAGATAAACAGAAAATTCTTGAGGGACAAATTTTTGAGAAAATTATAGAAGCTGATGACTATTCATATGACCTTTTGACAATGGGGCGCCATGAAGGTGAAGGCTGTTATTGTTTTATTAATTCAATTTTAACTGGAATTCTGGACAATTTAATTAAAGGTTATGATTTGATACTAATGGATCTTGAAGCAGGACTTGAACATTTAAGTAGAAGGTCCTCTAGTAATGTTGATATTATGTTTATTGTGACCGATCCGAGTAGGATGGGGTTAGAAACCGCCCGTAGAATACGAGAATTAGCTAAAGAAGTAGCTATTGAATTTAAAAAGATATATTTAGTTGGAAATAAGTTTAATGATGATATGATAAGTAAATTAGAGGAATACGCAAAAGATATAAAAGTAGATGGTTGGACAGTTGTTCCTTATGATAATGAGATTGCAGAGCTAAACTTTAAAGGTGAATCGCTTCTTTCAATCAGTGAAAATTCGCCAGCACTTAATGCGGTTCGACATTTTACTAGAGAAATTGGTTTGATATAAACTTAATATAGCCTATTTTAAATTTTCAAAATGTACTTCTGCAGAAACGAATTTAGCGCTGTTTAATTTTATTTAAAAAAAGGTCATATGATATTTTTTTATTTTCAATATTTTTTTAGGTTATCTAATTTCAAAACAAAACCACATCGTTCACATTCTGGTTCATAACCTTTAATTATGAGTTTTAGATATTTTTCAGAAATTTTTGCACCACATTTTGGACATAGAGAATTTAAATCTTCAAGTGTTAATGGTCGTTCACTAGGCAGAGTTTCAGGTTCTTGAGCGATTTTAATAATTTTTTTATTTATTATTTTTATTTGAGGTGTATCAGTATCTTGTTCTTTTTCATCTTCTTTTGAAATTTCGAAAATGTCTTCATCTTTAACATCAATTCCAAATTTTAAAGCTTTTTCAAGTGGAGTTAGGGTGTCTTCTTCCCTTTCAGTTTTCATTTTAGAGATTTTCCTATCTATTGATTGAATTTCCTGTTCTATGTTCTGAATTTCATCATCAATTGTTGTGACATCTATTTTGATTTTTGGGTATTTTTCCTGTTTTGGAGCAGGTTTTGGAGTTAAAATTGTTTTAATTTCTTCGATATCAGATGGTTTTGGCGATATTGGCGGTTTTGTTTGTTTTTGTTGAATTAATTCTTCCTTTGTTTCGCTTTTTTCAACTTCTTCTTTATTTTTTTCTTTTCTATATTTTACAGTCGAAATGGATTGAATCTTTACAGAATATTTTGATTTAATTTCAGGTTTTGGCGTGGAGATAGGTGGAGAAATAGATGGAGATCGCTCTATTTTAGCTTTAATATCTTCAATTTTAACTAGAAAATGTTTCCATTCTTCCCTAAAATTAAATTGTTTTGCGAGAGCAGCAGCTTTTTCATAAGATTCTAGAGCTAGATTTAAGTCGTTTTTTCTGATAGCATTTAATGCCTTATTTGTATAACTTACAATTTTTAATCGATAACTATCAATTTCACTTTTAGAAGTGGTATATTTTTCCGGACTTTTGACTAATTTTTTATGGCTTTTTAATGACACTTCATAAGGAACAAATACACTTTTAGTTATTAACTCTTGAATCGTCTGGAAAATGATCATTCCTTCAATAAGCGATTCATCAATAACCTTTTTGTACAAATCAGAAATATAGAAATACCCCTCTTCTGAAATTTCTCGCGCCATATTTATTAATGTATCTTGAAATACGGAAATTTTTACGCTTTTTAATTTTGGAATAGAGATTGTATAAGGGACAATATAAGATAACCCAAACTTTTTTTCAAGAAAATTCTCTAAATCAGTTATTTTATTATACTCAGATTTTTTTAATAAATTATAATGAGTTAGCTCGAAATATTGTATAAATCCAACAGCAGACCGTAGAATAATTTCAGATGGATACTCTTCTAACAGCAATGCAAGTCTAATATATTCCCCGTCATCTACTAAAATTTTTATTGAATCATAATGAATAATGTCAAGGGCAGCATTATTTTTTTTACCAACACCTGAAAATTCTGTTAATTTTTTATCAATAGCATTCCAATATTTTTCGTCAAATCCTTTATCTATTAGAATTTTTCTATATTCAATTTGATTCTTCAGCTTATTTATCAGGATAATACAGATAATACTTGCTAGATCCTTGAAATGATTAAATTTCTCAATAGATAATTCATATTTTTTAGCTTTTTTAGGGTCTATTAATTTAGTTTTTACAAAAATTACGGCACTTAAACTGCCAATACTAGCGATTATAATTACAATAATTAGTGGAAATATATTTATTGGTTTTTCAACTGTTAATATGATTGGGTGGTCAAGGCTAAACGGTTCAATAGATATTTTCGGATAATATTGAAAAGTTCCATCAAATTTAATGTTAATTATAATTTTACTACATGAATCTTTAACGTAAACATATTTTCTACTGATCCCATTTGAGTCGGTAATTAAAATTATTGTTTCATTATCAATCACGTTTCCATCTTTATCCTTGTAAGTAACATATAGTTTTAAAATCCCAGAATATGGTGAATCATCAACATATAATTTTGCCTTAACCAAAAATGGTTGACCCGCCGTAATTGAAATTATAGGATACAATTCAATTCTACCGCTTAAGCGCGGAATGATTTCAAGTGAAAAATTAACAGTTTGATTAATACAATCCCTCGCGAAATTTGAAACATATACAGTATAATTTCCTATAGGGAGATATGATTCATTATTATATTTTAATAAAATAGCGTTAGTATAGAACATTTTTTTACCAGCATCATAATAAAAAGTACCATTTCTAAGCCAATTTGAACGATTTTGTAGATCTTCTCCTTTTTTACAAATTACATATCGAGCAATACCCCAATTAATTCTGTCTGTGTAATTAATGAATTTATAATAAAAAGTTCCAGTAAAATTGGTCATAAATAGAATTTGAAAATGATCCCATTCTACATAAGAAGATAACTGCACAATTCCTTGTTGTGGATGGTCTCTAAATATTATTAATGAAGAATTGTATGGCTTAATCGTAAAATTTAAGATTATGATAGATTCTTGATAATTTTGTTTTTTAGATATAATTTTCAATAAATAATTACTAGCGTGGACTCTTAAAGTATCTATTTTTATTAAATAATAATTTGAAAATGAAGATAAATCAAATTGAGAACTGATTAAATGCCCTTGCAAATTTACAATTTGTGCAGAAATTTTTGAATTTGCTACAAATTCGTCTCTAAATGTATCATTATATGTTAGACAAAATATTATAGATTGGTTTACGAAGACTTGAGAATGAATTCCATCAAAAAGAGGATCAGTTGAATTTATGATATGAGAGTTGGTTGTTACATTTATAACGTTGAATTGAATAGAAAAATTGATTTGTTGATAGTTGATTTGTTTAATTAGAAAATATAATTTATAATGAGATACATTCAGCAAGTGGGCGGTAAATACTTCTACTTGATAAATACCAGAACCAAGATTATTAACAGATAGCCCAAATTGTGAAGAGGATATCTCTGCTGAATCTAAACCCTCTAAAATTGGATGAGTTCTATTATAAATTATTGAGAAATTTAAGTTTTGATAATAATAAATGTTTTCAGTAATATTGAATGTATAATTGACCGTTTTTACAACGAATATTTTCAATTTGAAATTCCAGTAAGTATCGACAAAACCAATACTTGAGACCTTAACGTTTACATTATAAGAAACATTTAAAGTTTCATTAAAAATGCAACTTAAGTTCCATAGTCCAGACGTTAAATATTGTATCTTAAGAGTCGAATAAATGGAGCCATTATAAATAAAATGAAATATTGGCGAATAATAATCAGAAATTGGACTTTTTAAAAGAGTATTTGTGTAATTTAATTTAATACCGAATTCTCCACTCATTCTATTTTCAGTAAGATTTCCAATTAATAACGCAGTAGTATTTCTAACATCCCAATTAATAGTAATTGTTCTGGAAATAAATGAATATTTAGAAATATGGATAGAGATTGTAATATTGCTATTAATATCATCCCAGCTTGAAACGAAATCAGTGCTAGTACTATTTAAAAATATATAGTAAGTCTTATTTGTTATTGATTCACGCCAATAAATATGATTTACAAGGTTAGAATTTTTGTATATGGAAATATTTGCTCCTGAAATAAAAGAGTAATTTCCTCTTGATGTATTATAATAACTCAATCGAAAAGTTACAGTTTCTGTATAATTACAATAAACTTTCCCAATCCCGTTAATTGTAGGGAGCGAAATATTTGCTGATGTATTATATGCAAAAATTTCAAAATGAAAATGCCTTGAAATATTTTGATACCATTTTTTAGAGGCATTGATTATTAAAGTATAATTTCCTATTGAATAATCAAGTGTAATTGTTTTAGAGTAATTTCCGTTATTTAGATCGGTTAAAGCACCACTATCAAGGTTTGGAACAGTAGAATTTTTAATAACATAATTTAAATTAGCTCCGATAATACCATTTTCTAAAAAGCCATTAAGATGAAAAGTATTATTATAAAATACGATTATGTTTAACTCTTTACCTATAAAATAAGAATTTGAAATTGTATAATTGATTAATTCAGTGGGATAAATAACAGTGATAGATCTTTTTGCATATCCAATAGCAGTAGAATTTTTCCAACTTATGATTATTTTATATATCCCATTATTAAGCGAGTCATTATATATAGTCCATGGTGTGAAGATTACAGAAGTCCCTGATGAAGAGACAAATTCTTGGTGGACAATAGTAGTCCCGTTATAAATTGTTAAATTGAAATTTCCAGAAATTCCAGATTGTATCAGGTCACAACTTATATTCAATGTTTCAGAAATATTTGCAGTATATACCTCTTGTGAATTATTTATAACATGAATTGCAGAAATTATATTAGGAGAATTACAATAGAATTCCCATGCTCCACTTTCATAAATTGAAAAATAGACATATATCGTAGAATTTTCCAGATACGACCCAGAAATCGGAGATGCGGGGCCCGAAGGGGATGTTGCATTTATATATGTCCAAATTTTAGGATGTAAAACCATAAAATTTTGATATTGGAAAGAAACTGACGCACCTATTGCATTAAAATTAATTCTCCAATAATGGTCTATGGGGACATCACCAGACCCTCTGATATAAGTAGAATTGGCATAATTTGTTTTATTAATCCATAGATTAGTCCGAACATTAAATGAAACAGAATATAAATTATTACAATCAAAGAAAAATGAAATTTGACCAGAATTCCAGGGCCCATGAAGAATTGCAAAAGAATCATTCCATGTGCCTATAAAAGAAGTACCATTAACATTTAGGTTGACTTGAAAGGGACTGACCATTTTTCGACCTGCAGTAACATTTATATAAACATAATCGATTGAAACGTGTTTTGCTAAAAGAGAAGATCCGGACGGTGCATAAAAGTTAATACACATACGCCCATCGGGATTAACATAATCAGCAGGATTAGAAGAAAAGTCCTTATCAATTATAAAATTACCATTACTTGTGATTTTTTGAATTAAATCATAACCAGAACTTTCTTTTTGAAGCTGTATATCCAGATAATCACTCCCTCCAAGATTAGAGGTAGAAACTTCTAAATGAACATGCAAATTGGTAATGCTATCTTGGTAGGCAGATGTATTAAAATATAAATCCGCATCTAATAGATTAAATTGGCCCCATCGTAAGTCCCATGAAGTCCCATCGAGCTCGCGGGTATCTAAATAATTTCCACTAGAATTACACCAATTATCTGATAAATGGCCACCATCAGCCACACTTTTCAAGTCTTTATTATTTTTTGCTGTTAAATTAGATACCGTCAGAGTAGCATTTTCTCCAGTCCATTTAGAAGGAATTGTCCAATAAATTGATGTGTCATTCTGTATATTATGATCATTTCTAATACCTTTTGCATGTTCAATAACTTGTAACTTAGGTCCAGTTCCTGAAGGATAGACTGTTTCAGTTGGAGAAATATCTGGATTATAGGAAGAATTTGAAATAGAAATATTTTTTTTAGAAAATAGGAAAGGTATTAAAAAGCTTATCATTAACAAAAAGAGAATTATGAATATTAAATAATGGGTTTGAGTATTTTTTTTTGGATGCATAAAAAGTCCTCTAACTCTTAATTTTTATACCTTTACTGGCAACTTGTTTTTTAATATCGTTAATTATACCTTCTAATTCGTTAATTTTTACATCACGACTCATAATTCTAAAATTTATTTCATTAATTTCATTTTCCAATTCAGAAACATATTTCTCAAGTTGACGTATCTTTTTCTCTTTTTCTGAGAAATCACTTATAGTTTCATCATCGGACTGAACAACTTTTTTAAAATCTGCCGTAAACTTTGTGGGGTCAATACCGTACTGAGAGGGGTCAATACCAGCTCGTTCAAGAATGTCATTCAAGCGGTATAATTGACTTAATTGCCATTTGCTTTGGTTATACAATTTATTTAATTGTATTTTTAAAGACCTTACTTGATTTCGGAGTCCCATACTGGATTTATCTTGAGCACGAATAGCAGAGTCCATTGATTTAATTTCAGAACGCAAGTTATGGTTTTCATTTTGTAATTTTGCAATGAGTTCTCGTGCAGTAGAGTCTTTAATACCAGTTTTTACTGCAGTTTCAAGTTCATTAATTATCTTTTTATTTTCTTCTAATTCAGTAGTTTTTATTCTTAATTGGTTTTGTAAGTCAGTGATCCTGTTTTGGAGATTTTTTGTTTGGACTGCTAATTTTTTTCGAAAGGTATTGAAATCAAGAATGATAGCGTTTTTCTTTTCAATTTCTTCTTTAAGTTTTTCATTTTCATAAGTGAGATCGGCGGTGTTAGAGTGAGCAATTTTTTCTTTAAGTTCGTTAATTTCAAATTCGAGAGTTTTTATTCGTTCAACCTTCTTATTTAGCTCAAGATTAATTCTTTTAATTTCTGCTTGGAATTGAATTGAATTTTCTTCCTTAGATATTTCAGATAAAGGTTGGGTAGTTATTGAGAGCCCAAATAAATTTCCACCCATTAATAGTCTATTTTCAAGCCTTCGTTTAACAGATATCAATTCCTTCTTTTCTTCTTCAAGTTGCTTAACTTTATTTCTCTCATTATATAGTAATTTTCGCAATTTCTGATTTTCGATCATCTCTTCATACATTTTGTTATTAATTTCAGAGATTCTAGTTTCAAGGGAATCTATTAAGTTTCTATAATTATAATTAGATTGTTCTAAATTTTTAATTTTATCCATTAAAGTCTTATTTTCATTTTGAATTTCATTAAATTGTGATTTTAATTCTTCATTTTCTATCAATAAATTCTGTAAATCTGCCGTAATTTTGCCTTCGTTTAAAGAACTAATTAAATTTTCAAGATTTTTTATTTTATTTGCTTGGTCTTGAACTTTGGATTTTAGTTCTTCAATTTCTGGGATGAACTGGATTTGTTTTTCATAATCCCAGAGTTTATTTTTTAATTCTTCAATTTCATAAACATAGGTCGTTTGGTCACTAATAATTTTTTTAAAATTAGTTTTTATAAAACGAGGAGAACAAGATTCAGCTAATTTAAGAGACATGACTTTAGCTAATTCAATAATTCTTTTATTATCATCATTGAATATCATTATACCACCGACATTCTGAGGTAAAAAACACTACGTATCAAATAATACTTAATTACTCTTCATATAAAATTCTATTCAAGATTTCTATAAAATTATGTATCCATAAATATCTTATGTTATGAGTTATTAAATAAAAATTTATGGATGGAACCCAACAAAAAGTTGGTTAAATATAAATTTTTTATCAAAAATTAAAGCAGTTCTTTGGCAGATTTTTGATATTTTTCTAGTTTTGATTTAGAGATGCCAGATAATTTTTCTAATTCAGTGATATCAGCTTTAACTAATTCTTCTAATGAAAATATACCAGATTCAATCAATTTTTCAGCCGCTTTTTTACCAATTCCTTTACATTTAAGTAATTCTTCTTCAGCTTTCAATTTAATTTCTTCTTGGGGGATCTGTATTTCGGTTTCAATTTCGGAAGGTCCCGTTTCCAATTCTACAAGTTTATCTACAGCCAATTCTGATTCCACTGTTTCACTTATTTCAATATCACCTTTTTTCTTTTTAGGTATAATCTTTTTCTGCTCAGATTCTATTTTTTCTGTTCCTACATCCCCTTTATTCTTGATATTTTTAGCCTGATCAATCCAGAAGAGTACTTCATCAATATTTAGGTCGAGTTTTTCTGCGATCTTTTCTGGATTTGCATCTAATAAATTGTCAATATCTGCGATGCCCAGTTCTAAAAGACTTTTAATATATTTCTTTTTGATCCCGTTAATTTTCGAGAACTTTTTATAAGCAGATTTGGCGTCAATGATCAACTTGATTGATTTAGCAGACTCAACCCACTTTTTAACAATATTCAAGTCGATATCAAGATCATTAGCTAATAGTTCAGGGTCTTCTTCTGCTAAGTGAGAAATAGTTAATATTCCACCTTCAATTAATATTTCGGCATCTTTTTTACTGATTTCAGGTAATTTTGTAAGGTGTTTAATAGTCTGTTCTCTTTTAATTGTTTCAGTTTCTTTTTCATATGTTGTTAATGTTTTATTTGCAACTAATTGGCGATAAAATGTTGCTAATTCGTCCACATTTTTTTGGTGTAATGATTTCCGTCTTTTATCAATAGGGACACCGACTTTTTTTAAATCGTCAATTGGAATATCCGCAGCTCTAATTTCTTTATAGCTATAACCTTTTCCAGCACGCCATTTATAAGAATTAGAAGGAGATATTACTATTGGTTTAAGTTCAACCAATTCCATTTTAGTTTCAGTGCTCTTTATCGTAGCTATATTGCTTTTATTTTTCATTATAATCACTTTAAAATAAATAAACATTAAATATTAAAATTTTTTGAGATAATTATATTTATTAAAAATTGGAATATGAATTTTGTTAAAAATTTGTCATTAGTTTTAATTTAAAATTAAATTAAGCAAATATATTTGTGATAATGTTAAAAAACTATCCACAAAATTTTGGAAAAATAGAAATATTGGTGATTATAATATGACAGATAGATATTTAATTAAAAAAATAAGAGCACGTTGGATTCTTGATTCAAGGGGATTTCCAACGATAGAAACAGATGTAATTACTGAAGATGGTGTTGTTGGACGTGCAGCTGTTCCATCTGGAGCTTCGACCGGGGAACATGAAGTATTAGAATTAAGGGATAGAAATAATAGATTTATGGGACGGGGTGTAAATAAAGCGATAGAAAATGTAAATTTGAAAATTGCTAAATTATTATTAAATCAGAATGTCTTAGACCAGAGTTCATTAGACCAATCTATGATAGAGTTAGATGGGACTAAAAATAAATCTAATTTGGGAGGAAACGCCATACTTTCAGTTTCCTTAGCGGTGGCCGATGCGGCAGCTAAAGAATTAAATATTGAGTTATTTGAATATTTATATAAAATTTATAGAGAAAATGATGTTCCATCTATTAAATATGTATTACCTGTTCCAATGTCAAATGTATTAAACGGCGGAAAGCATGCTGGAAACAATTTATCAGTCCAAGAGTTTATGATAGTCCCATTTGGTGCATCTTCATTTAAAGAAGCTATTATTATGATTAGCGAAGTTTATCATTACTTAAGAAATAGAATTAAAGAAAAATTTGGAAAAAGTGCAATTAATTTAGGGGATGAAGGAGGTTTTGCACCAAATTTAAGTTTTACAAAAGATGCTCTTAATTTATTAATAGATGCAATAGAAGAATCAGGTTATAATAAGGGAAAAGAAATCTCAATTGCGATTGATGCAGCTGCAAGTGAATTTTATAATGGGTCTAAATATCTCATTGATGAAAAAAGACTAAGTATTGAGGAACTAATTGATTATTATATTGATTTGGTAAAAACATATCCAATTATTTCGATTGAAGACCCTTTTGATGAGAATGACTTTCAAGCTCATTCTAAATTAATGAGTAAAATAAACATTCAAATAGTAGGGGACGACCTTTTTGTCACTCAAGTCGATAGAATTAAGCGAGGAATAGAAGAAAAAAGTGCGAATGCATTATTATTAAAAGTAAATCAAGTAGGTACTTTAACCGAAGCATTAAATTCTGCAAAATTGTGTCAAAAGAACAATTTTAATGTAATAGTCAGTCATCGATCGGGTGAAACTGAAAATACATTTATTTCAGACTTGGCAGTAGGTTTGTCATTTAATAGAGGGTTGATAAAAGCAGGTGCACCCGCAAGGAGTGAAAGGACTGCCAAATATAATAGAATATTAAGAATTGAAGAAAAGATTCAAAATTCAATATATAGTGGAAAGAATTTTAAATAATAGACTTTAATTGCAAGTGAAGTTCTGAAAAAATAGTCTATAATTCTTAGAGATATGGTTGAAATGGATCCAGAACAAGAAATATGTCCAAATTGCGGAGAACCAATAACAAGAATAGTTTTTAAGCATAATAATAAAATTATTAAAGAAATTTTAGTATGTAATTGTGATATAAAAGATAGAGAATAATAAATGAAAATTAGACAGAAAATAAGTTCAAAAAAGCATTTGAAAATAATCCTAGAAGAATTAGATATTTATAAAAATCCGAATTTTAAATTAGAACAATATCCAATTGATAGTAATTGTGCAGCTGATGTTTTATTTATTGCAGATATGTCATTTGGAGATATTCAAGATAAAATTTTGATAGATTTAGGATGTGGAACGGGTATTTTGTCTATAGGTGCAGCTTTACTGGGCGCCAAAAAAGTTTATGCAGTTGATCTTGATAGAAATGCTATTCTAATAGGAAAAAATAACGCAAAAAAACTTGGGCTTAATAAGAAAATAAAATGGTTTGTATCAAATATCGAAGATTTTAATAAAAAAGGAGATACAGTAGTCCAAAATCCTCCATTTGGTATTAGGAGCAAAAAGCATATGGACATTATTTTCTTAAAAAGGGCTATTTCATTAGGAAAAATATGTTACTCAATTCATAAAAAAGGTGAAAAAAATAGAATGTTCTTGACCAAATATATAAATAATTTAAATGCGACAATTTCAAATATAATACCATTGAAAATTAAAGTCCCAAAACTATATAATTTTCATGTCAAGGAAAAAGTAGAAATAGATGTTGATTTATATAGAATTATTAAAAATTAAGGTGTTAGAATGGCAATTCCTAAAACAGGTTCGTTAGTACTTCCAGGTGATAAAATTGGAGTTATTGAGATGTTTATGCCTGGAGATGGAACATATGAAGAAAATGGGATAATTTATAGTAATATATTAGGCCACTTAGAAATAAATATGAAAAAAAGAATTGTAAGTGTAAAAAGAAAGAAAAAAGATTTTCCTATACCATCTCCAGGTCAAGTTGTGTTTGCTAAAGTAGAACAAATAAGGAGAAATTCTGCAATAGTTATAATGACTAATATGGATGGAATTTTTTATACGTCGTCCTTCGAAGGAATGGTACATATTTCTCAAACATCAAAAAAATATATTGAAATAATGAATGATGCTTTTAATGAAGGAGATATAATTAAAGCCAAGGTATTACAGACTGACAGAATTCCCTATCAATTAACAACAATAGGGAAAAAGATGGGTGTAATCTTGGCATTTTGTAGAATTTGTGGAAATACTTTGGAATTAAAAGGGGGAAAACTAGTTTGTAGACAATGTGGAAATCAAGAATTTAGAAAATATAGTATTGATTATGGTAAAATGAATGCTTGAAGGAGTGAAATTAAAAAATGGAAATAAAAGTAATAAATAAAGATGAAAATTCACTTGAAATTCAAATTCTGGGTGAAGGACATACTTTATGTACAAATTTAAAGCAAATTTTATTTGATGATTCATCAACAGTATTTGCTGGATATATGATAAAGCATCCTTTAATGGCAGAACCAAGAGTTTATGTTAAAACTAATGGCACAAAAACGCCGAAACAAGCTTTAATGGATGCTTGTAAAGTTTTAATTGAAAGGACTGATAAATTTAAAGAGAAATTTGATGAAGCGATTTCAGAATTTGGGTCAAAATAGTTTTAATTTTTCAATTTCATTCAATATTTTTGTAAATGCTAAAACAGCCGTATCAAATTCATTTTTTCTTGAAGAGAAATCACCCATTTTTAATTCTTCGACTAAAATATCGACAATTTTATTGATACCCATTTTTTCAGTTAACCAAACATAAAAAATTATAGATTCAACTGCATCTGCAATATCATGGGAGGAGGACCGGCTTGGCATGTAACCATTTAGTTCTGAATATCTAAATGCTTGCATTAATACTTTTCCGGGTACTTTTTGACCTGATATATTTTTTACTGCAATTGCTCTAGCTATTGAATATATAAAATTGACAAAATTATCGCCCATCTTCGCTAAATTTTTGTTTAAAAAGATTGATTTATAAGAATTTATTTTTATTTTAGAAAAAACTTTTTTTAAATTCTCTTTGTACATAAAAACAACTAAAAAAATTTGTCCGAAATATCTGGTTAAATTGATGTTTTAATATTCGCGCCAAGTATGTTTACATTTAGTACATCTATAAAAAGTAGTCATTGCTTCATCGCCACTTCTGGTTTGAATGTGCCAATATTGAGCCTCGTTATTTCCACATTTTTCGCAGATAACATTTATAACACCAAGCACATTTATATCTTCTTCAATTATAGGTGTAAAATCGGTTTCACTATGCTCTATTTTAGAGCCAATTCGATAGCTCTCTGAATTTTTATCTTCTTTTTCATCTACTTCCTTTTTTTTGCCACAAGATCTGCATATAAATATTGTTTTTCCATTTTTATCTTTAGATGGATACATTAATGACCCACATTCATCACAGAATTCCAAGGTTACCACTATTTTAAATGTTTTAATTTATTTTTTATTGTGTTATTTAATAAATTATAATTTTTTAATTTTGAGTATTTCACGCACACTTCCTTTATAAAGGTTTTGGAAGTAATTCAAAAATAATATATGAAGGTACTAATTAATTTTAGCAAATGAATTATACAAAAAATTGTAAATTTTTATTGTCTATCCTAAAATTATGTCTATTCTCTTGAAAATTGGGCAATACCATTATTATTTACTATTTCATCAATAACAGTTTTAGAAATATCGCTTAATATAGTTTCTGCTATCTTATAATTAGGAGCTTCAAGGTCAATTTTATATTTTGGAGCACCTACAGATATAATTTTAACTGAAATCATCTTTTTTTCATCATTAAAGTTTTCAGCCTTTTCCAACGCACTTTTTATTATTTCAATTCCATTTGGAGCAAACGATCTTAAGATAAATTCGCCTGAAATAGAAACAGAAGGTATTTCAATATATTGATTAATAATTTCCAAGATTGGACCAGCCCATATTTTGGGAATACCAATTTTGGTCAGGTCTTGCATTTTTTTCTTTTTGATTGTTTCAAAACCAGTATAAATATCGCCATATTTATCTTCTAGTATCCAACCAACTTCTTTATAGGCATCCTCGATTGTTTTACCTTGATTGACCATTTTTACAGCTAAATTCAGTAGCCCGTCTGCTTTTTGAGCTCGTTTCCATTCTTTTCTTTTTTCCTTTTTTTGGTTTTGATTGACTCTTCTAAGAGAGAGATTAATATGACCTTTTCTAGGGTCAACATTTATTACTTTTAAAACGACTCTTTGTTTTTCCTTAACAAAATTCCTTATATTTCGCACCCAACTGCTCGCAATTTCGCTAATATGGATAAGACCCTCCTTATTATTATATTCTTCCAGAGTCACGTAGGCGCCATGTTTTTCAATACTTACAACTTTACCGATTACTAGTTCACCTGGATTTGGCCATTCTTTTTGTTTTAAAACCATAATAATCACATTAAATTATAGGAAATATTAATACTATAGAAGATAAAGGGCGTATTATTAAAAAATATCTTAGCGACTCTAATTTAACCAAGAACGGTGACAATTCGAGTTTTAATTTGTGCTTTTCCACCTCTGGGTTCAGCCAGTACTCTACCACAAACGTTACATTTAACTACAGTGCTAGCACACCCAAATATAACTTGGTCGCTTTCACAATCTAGACATTTAACTCTTAAAAATCTACTTCTTGGTTCAATTATTTCCATTCTTCTACCCATTATACATCACCTTTAAATAAAATCTACTCTACGAAGTCTTATTGAACGCATATATCGCTGATAATTACATTTTGAGCATCTGATCTTAAAAGTTTGCTTTTTAGTAGTTTTCACTTGGTTGTGCTGGATTGGCTTCGGTTGGGAGCCATAACCCTTCTTTTTTCGTTTGTACCGGCGCGCTCCTTGAGCTAATTCTCTTTGCTTATTCTTTTTATACAAAGTCACTGAATGTTTTGTATATGCATTACATCTCGGACAGTACTTATTTAATTCTCTTACCATTTTCACTATAATCACTTAAAATCTTTATTAATAGTGTTTTTTATTTATTCATAAATGAGTAGATTTCTAATTTATATGAAATTTGAAAGCTAATTTTCATAATGGAATAATCCTTTAAAATTTTATGCTATATTTCTTTTTAAAAATTTCAATTATTAAAAGCCAGTATATAGATATTAAAAAGGAGAAATTTAAAATTATTATTTAGATGACATATTAACAGGAATTATGACAGCTGCACCTCTCTCAAATAGTGATTCCGCAACTTTTCTTGGTAAAGATATTATATCCTCTTTTTGGAATGGGCCATATATTTTTTTATCATTTCCAACGATTTCGGGTAAGTTTTCAAGCATTTGAACAACTAAATATTTTTGATTAAGATCATATTTAAAAGATTGAATTGAATGACCTTCTAATAATAAATTAACATTCCTAATATATTTCTGAATTGGGTCTTTTATTTTTTTAAATAGATTATATTCATTTTTGTCTAGTAAAGTAGTATCAATTTCCGATAGAGATAAAATTCGGCCCAATATTTTTCTAAATCTGGAGTCATAAATAGTCTTTATCATATATTTAAAATTGTTAATTTCATTTTCAAGTAATTTTCGATGTAAAGAATTGCTATCATATTTTTCAATTTCAATATAAGCTTGTTTAAGTATTTCACCGCATTTTTCATAAAAATCATTATCTATATTACTCAAATTTTGTTCGTTGATTTCCTTTTCCCAAGTTTCAAATATTTTCTCATATTTCAAAATAATCACTTGACCTTTTATTAAATAAATTTACCTACTTCTTTTGCTAATACAAAAATTGCTGCAGGTAAAGGAAACTCAATTTTTTGATTTTTATCATATGGGCCATAGATTTGATCTTTAATACGGAATTCTGGACAACCCATCATTTCAACTTTAATATGGGCATTTTCTAGAAATGCTATAGCATCAGAAAAAGGGTCAAATTCTTCTAATTTATCTATATCAATTTCCTTTACAATAAAACCTGTTTTTCCATGGAGTGAATTTGGGAACCTTATTAATCTATGTAAATCTATAGAAACAGGTGAATCTAATTTCATTGCGATATCTTTTTTTACATATTCGACCAATTTTGACCATGTTTCTGTCGAGATGCTGCGGACTGAATGATAAACAGATTTTAATTCATCTAAAATTGTTTGTTTTTTATTAATTATTATGTTTTTCATACGAGTACTAATATTCACTTCATCAAGAGACCCATTATCACAATCATTAATAAGTTTTATTAGTCCGTTATAAATATATTCGCCCCAGCCAAATCTTTCTTTGGGGTCTGGAGGAATGTATTTTTTTCTTTCTATTCTTCCATGGAATTTTAGGTTTAGACCAGCTCCAGTTAAATAGTCAACAAATTCCCGACGTTCCATCTGGTTAAAATGTCGTATTTTTTCTGATTGGATAATAATATGATACCCACGATTCCCGCTAAAATGGACAGTAATTTCATCACGGGGAATATCAAAGGAGGGAAGAAAAATGTCAATAAATTTTAATACCTCTTTTTTTGATTGTTCTAAACAGATATCACAAATCCAATTAAATTCACTAAAGCGACTAGAACCACAACTACAAGATTTGGGTGGTCTTCCTTTTCCATTTTTGCCACAGTTTAAGCATTGCCAACTATCATGTTTAGATTTACATGAAGTTTCAAAATGATCACAATCAATGTCAATTAAATAGTCCATTCCGAGCCAATTTTTTTGCGTCATTGTCTGTCCATCAGGATATTGATAATAAGCACCAGAAACATAAACATGTCGAAAAATATGATTTTTTAAATATCCTTTTAAGTCATCAATAGACTCTAATTTTATATGTCTAAACATACCTTTTTCGGTCCAAGTCGAAAATGCAAATTCACGGTTTTTAATATCTTTAGGAGGTTTAATTTCGTTGTTATTTATTTTTTTAACATAATATTCTTTAAAAACCCGTGATAGAAATTGTATAGTTTTGATAATTTCACCCTTTTAAGTTTTATTTTTGAATTAAATCAGTCAAATCTTCATTACAATTTGGACAAATAATATTTTTAGCATTAGAAATTTTGTCTTTTGAAAGTCGATAACCACATTTTGGACATTGAATAAATTTAGAAATTAGCCATACCATTCTACTATAATAAACAATAGGATTTTTAATTTGTTTTTTTGGATCTAGAGATGTACACCACTTTTTGGGGTCATCATTTTTCTTGCAAATTCCTTCAAATGATTGAATTTTTATACAGTTGTAGGGCTTATATCTGGTACGTCCACCTATATTGCCTGCAGCGTGTTTAATATAATATTTGGTTTTCTCTTCATTAAAATCAGGCTGTAATTTAAATATTTTTAAGACCTCATCAACAGTAAAACCAATATTAAGCAGAAAGAAGACCAATATTAACCGTTCATAATGTGCAAGGTTCATCCCACTTTTTATTTTATTTAACAAATGATTGATGCATGGGGGATATGCTTCTTTTCTTCTTTCAGATGTAATAAAAATATTTGATTTCTCATATTTATCTTTAACTTCTTTAACAATACTTTTAATTTCGCTTATCATCGATGCTACATCAGCAGGTATGCTCTTAGGGATTTCTTTACTCTTATTAAAAACATCATTCCGAACTTTTTGAGCTATTAACCGCCGAATTTTAGGAGTACTTAAGAATACCCACCCGTTGTCAATATAGTTGTTGACTAATTTCCAACTTTCGTCCATAATTGTAGAAGCTACATTAATATAATTATACCATTTCAACCTCCAATCAAATGATAATTTCCGGATGATAAGAGGTTTGATTTTTTCAATTTCCCATTGAAAAGTATTTTTAGCAATTCTAATAATATTTCCTAAATCTTTATCCCCCAATTCTTTTTCTATGTTCTGCCGCATTATTTCAGCAAATCTAGACCATAAAATTGGTTCTCCAATACAATATAAAAAATAATTAATTAAAGCATAACATTTCCAATTATCTATATTATGAAATTCAAAATTTATCACAGAACTATGTCCATCACTGGCTAATTTTTTAATAAAAGAGAGGCATTCATTTATTAAATATTTGTCCCTTAATAAATTATCTGGAGTAATCTCCATTATTCGGACATAATCCTTTGCTTCTTTTGTAAATGGAAATTTATTTATAAAAGAAATAGGTGGTCTTTTAATGAAAAAGCTTTCCATGAAATCTTCCTTAAATTCTTTTTTTAGTAAAAATTACCTTTTATATATATAGTTTAACTAGGAGATTTATTATTTTGTAAAAAATGATGGGTTATTTTAAAAATTAAAGTTAAAAATATTTTACCGATTAATGTTAAAAAGTGGTTATTATTCCTCTGTATCTTCATCATAAATTTCAGGGACTTCTTCATCTTCAGATTCTTCATCTATTTCTTCTTCCTCTACTTGAGGTGCTAGGAAATAGATTATTCGACCATTAGATTCGTCATTTAAAATAGGGAATTTGAGTACAATAGGGTTCTCCTTTGAAAATTCAATAGTTACTTCATCGGATAAGACACTAGCCTTTAGAATTTTAGTCAGGTAATCTAAGGAGTATTTTGAAATTACATTGGTATTTGCATCGTTTCTTTGAGCATTTTCTTCAAAATCAATTCTTAAATCACCTTTATCACTATTAACAGAGAGAGAAAATTCGCCATTACTTTGAACTATGAAGTCAGCTAGGTCATCTATTAGTTTTGCATCTTTTATTGCTTGTGATAATGTGGAAGCATTGATTTTAATTTCAACATCAGAACTAAGACTTGCACCTTGAATAGACTCGCATTTCACTTCCTCCACTAATGGTATGCTAAAAGTTCTTGTTGATTTACCTTTAAACTTTATTTGTAATTTATTAGTATCTGCTAAAAATCTAAGATTAACCTCTTCGTTTCCACTTGTCCTTGAAACTACTTTATCTAAATCATTGAAATTAATTTTTAACTTTACATCTTCATCGCAAGTATAAGTCTCGCAAATATCTTTAGAAACAAATAGGTCAATCATAGCTATCCTTGATTCATCAATCGCACGCAATTCTAGTCCATTGGGCGTGGCTACTAATTCACCGTCCTCAACAAAAGAGGAAATTGTATTGATTAATTCTTTAAACGTTTGACCCGAACGGAATTTACATTCAAACATTTTTATATATCCTCATTATATCAATCTATTATTCATATATTATATATTTGATAATTTTTTAAAATTATTTAATCAGAAAAAAGTTAAATCTAACCTTTAATTCTAGTCCTTAACTCTCTAATTTTTTTATAAAGTTCAATATTTAAACTGTTCATATCTTGAATTACTTCAGCATTAAGATTTAATTTGTCATCATCATTTGACTCTATATGACCAAAAACTCTAATTTTGTCCCCTTTTTTATAATTACCATCTAAATATTCGTCCACTAATATGGTAATAATTCCGGTTTCATCACTTAATATGATTTCACTTAATGTATTGCTGTCATGAACAAGACCTGGGATATATTTAACAATTGTCCCGATGACTTGGACTCTAGAGTCATCCTTCGTAATATCATTAATCCTTTTCTTTAATGCTGGTTCTCGAAAAAAGCTTTTTTCCATGGTGTAAAATAATATGAAGGTACTATTTATATTTTTGCGGGTTAACTTTTAAGATTTAGTGGATTTCATTACAATTAAATAGAATATAAATAGATAGATAGAATTTAGCATAAAAAATAAAAATTATAAAAGGTTCATTTTCTCTTCCAATATTTTTAATAGCATTTGTTTTTTAGTTTTATCAATAGCTACCATTCCAAAAGTTTCGATTCCTAATAGTTCTTGAATTTTAGTCGGAGAAAGTGCATTGGACATATCTTGTTTATTAGCAATAATCATCATATTTTTTTTAAGATGTTTAAAATGTTCAATTATTCGTTTTGATTCTTCAATATTTTGTTTTGTACTATCAGAAACTATACAAATAAAGTTTGATCCTTTGATAAAATCATCCCACATAAATTGGAACTGTTGCTGACCACCCAATTCCCACATAGAGATGTTGTACCCATTAATATCAATATTTGTAAAGTCGACAGCAATTGTTGGTTGGTGGTTATTAGGTATATTTTTGTCGGATAACATTTTCATTAATGTTGTTTTTCCAACTCCAGCAGTGCCTACTAGACTAATCTTTTTTGCTGTTGTCATTTTAATCATCAGATAATAAAATAAGAAGGAATTTAATAAAGTTCAATAATATTTAGATAATATCTTAAAAAATATTATAGAAAAAGGAAAAATAAGTTTGAAAAACAGAATTAGAAAGTTTTTAATGTTAAAGTCGGGTCGCCGTATAAAATATAAGTTAACCAAGAAATTTCTGTATAGCCATATTTTTCTCTAACATATAATTTGGCACTTTGAAGCGCAGATCCAATAGATTGTCCGTTTAAAAGTCGTTTATAGAATTCTCTGGCAATCTCAATGGCACTATCATCATGTATAGGCCAGAGCGCACCAATATAAAAAGTCCCAACACTAAAAAAAGCGGACGCTAGACCATAAATGTTTGATTCAAATGAAATTTCGCCATCAGGTATTATAGTTTTTGATGATTCACATGCATTAATAAATGCTAATATGGGTGGCGAATCTCTAAGTATTTCCATAATTTCCTTCGCATATAAAAGGTCGTCAGCAAGTAAGAGACTACTCTCTTCAATGGTTTCAATATTAAATGATGCATGACCAGCAAAATGTATAAAATTATAAATTCCTTTTCGTAATTCTTTTAGAACATTTGATTTGGTCGCACTTTTTCCATGTAAAAGAGTGACCTTAACATTCTTAAATTGTTTTAGCAATTTTACTATTTTTTCCACTTCTTTAGATGCCGCTGGTAAAGAATAATCGGGGTCTTTATCCCTGGGATTGCCTATTACTAGAAAATTGATAGACTTTTTAGTAGAAATATCCATATCTGGTAAAAAGAATTTTTTAGAATCAATTTTTCGACCAATTGATTTAAGACAATAAAATTCCTTACCATCATTCATTAATTCCCAATATATACCGAGAAATTTCTCATCAATTAATAATTCTATTGGAATTCTTATACTATCAACTTGATTTTTAATTTCATTGGGAATTACAAAATCATGAATTGATTTACCGAGTTTTATTAATTCGGTCATGGGCTTTTTTTCATGATTTTGCATTTCAATTTGGTCAGAACCAGATCGTTTAGCACGCACATAAGCATTAAATAAATTAGTAAATTCAGTAATTTTATCGTTGATTTCTTTTAATTTATTAGGTTCTATCTCTCTAATTGATTTTAAATCACTAAGTCCATGGGGAGTAGATAAACGTACTTCGATTTTTGAGTTTTCTATACTGGAAATTGATAAAATCGCTTTTCCACCTTCAAAGTCTAGATAGATAGAACCTTTTTCAAATTGTTTAGTCGAATATCCAATCATTAACCTTATTAAATATCCAATTGATTCGTTTATACCCATTCCAGTGAATGCAGATGTTTCAAAATAAATAATTCCGTTTTCTGTGGCAAATTTATTTGCTTCAGCAAAATCAATTTCTCTTTTATCTATTAAATCAGCTTTAGTCCCAATCAAGAGAAATGGTATTTGGCCAACATTTAACCGTACATGATCAAAAATCTCTGGAAGTTTCTCAAATGTTTTTCTATTTGTAAGATCAAAGGTTAAAATAACCCCAGAAGCGTCCTTATAATACAAATTTCTTAAAATGGAAATACTCTGCCCACCAGGATCAAAGAAAATAAGTGACACATTAAAATTATCAATATTTAAATCTTTAGAATAAAATTCAGTTCCAATAAAAATATTGGGACGGGTCTGCCCCATGTTTCCATAAATATACTTATTTAGAAAGCTGGTTTTTCCAGAATTAGCATCGCCGAGAACGATTATTTTAAAGCGAAATTTAGTCAATTTAATCACGTTATGTATGAGAGAATTCCATAAATAAAAGTTATTTCATATCCTTTAATAGGAAGTTTTTATATTTCCAAGTATATTTAATAGCATTTGCCATTGTTATAATATCATGAAATACTGGAATATTAGCCTTACGAAAGAAATCCTCAAATTCATTTCGTTTAGATATTATTTCAGGGTTATGGAAAGTCTGAGCTGAAATTATAATTAATGGCTTTTTAATTTTTTTGATATTCCGAACTAATGATTTAATATTTGAATATAATATATCATAATAATCCATTTTATTTGATGGGTCTAATTTTTTCATTAATAATGTATTCATTATGCCCCAATCAAGTCCAGGTTCAAATGTTATTACGTCAATATAGTTTAATTTGCTGAGCACTTTAATTACTTGAATTACATAAGATGTATCAAACATTTTTACGTTTAAATCAATTGGATTTCTTAATAAAGTCCCAATTTCGCCCACAATTCCTTTTAATCGTTCAATTGTATCCACGTCTAATTCAGGAAAATTTAGACCAAAAGAGGAACAAACATCTGAAAAATAAACATTATTTCCACCCCCTCCAAGAACAGTACCCAAATTTAAGCCAATACTTAATAATTTATTAGTTTTTTTAAGACTCGAAATTAAATGCGCAGTATAAAGAAGTTCCATACCACCATTTTTAATCATAATGGCACCTGACTGCTCAAATGCAGCCCTAATAATGCGATTATCACCTGAGACCGAACCAGTATGACTTAATATTGAGCGTTTACCAACGGGTGTAGTACCACCTTGCCAGATTATCACGGGCTTTTTTGGCGTTGTTTCCCTTAAAATTTGTAAAAATTTTCGTCCTTGTTGAACAGTTTTAAACCCTTCAAGATATTCAATAATAATTTCAGTTTCAGGGTCATTTTTCAAATATTCTAAAATTTCATCAGCATTAATATCAATACCATTCCCATATGAAATTGCTTTACAAAATTTTATCCCAATCCCAGAACCATATATCATTAATGCATCAGCATTTCCTCCAGATTGAGAAATAATAGAGATATTACCAGCCCAATTTTCGCCGGATTTAATCCCTTGATTAAAGATTATTCTTTTTTTAGGGACGCATAACCCAATACAATTCGGCCCCAGCAATCGCGTTTCACCTTTTCGTAGTATTTTCAATAACTTTTTCTCATCGTCGTCATTTCCAATTTCTGAAAATCCAGAAGTAAAACAGCACACTAATTTGACTCCTTTTTTAACGCAATCCTGTAAAGCTTGGAATGATTTTTCTTTTGGGACTGCAATAATACAATAATCAATTTGATAAGGCACATCTAAAATATTAGGATATGTTTTAATTCCATAAACTTGAGAATATTTGGGGTTTATAGGAAAAATTCGTTCCTTGGGAAATTTTGCAGCTAACAAGGATTGCAAGAATGAAAATCCACCAGAAAAATATTTTGTAGTTGCACCAATTATAGCAACATTTTGTGGATTAAATAATATATCATTCATTCATATCACCATCAAACTGGGAAATTCCAATTTACTGATTGAAAATTTTAAAATTTTTCTGATACAATTTAAACGATTTATTTGAATTTTACTCAGAAGTAAATTTAGATAATAAAATGGAAAAAATTAAAAGATATTAATGTAATTAATTTAAACGCAATGAGTTCTTCAATAATGGTGAATAAAAGTGGTATAGAACAACTATGCGGGGATGTCCGAGTTGGTCAAAGGAGCTGGGCTTAGGACCCAGTGGCGTAGATGGTTTTTATACCAGCGAAAGCCTGCGTGGGTTCGAATGATTAATTTCCGAAACACCCACTCCCCGCACTCAAATAATTTTCTTTTAAAAAAAATTTAATCGTATCTTGATAAGTTTGCTAATAATGGGGGCAACACTTGTTTTTTTCTTGAAACAATACCTTTTAGAAATTCGGAAGTCTTATTTTTTGATATATTAAAAGTATTTCTAACGACATTTTTTCTTTCACCTTCAAAAATAATTTCAGAGCCATTTAAGACAACATCAGTTACCATCACAATTGCGAATTCATAGCCTTTAGTCTTACATATTTTGTCTAAATAGGTAGAAAAATCAAATCGATCTAATATGTCCTTATAATTTGTTGTTGTTATCTGAGAAATACAGAATTTCCTGTCTTTAAAAGTAAATATTTTAAGATCTTGGGTGAATATCTGGTCTATTGACATTGTTTTGGTATCAGTACTTGCTTCTATCATTTTTGGGCCAAAATCGTCTATATCAATACCTGCAATATCTGCAAGGTAATAAGCAGCTTTTTTGTCAATTTCTGTACAGGTCGGTGATGTAAAGAGAAGTGTATCAGATAATATTGCGGATAACATAATTCCAGCTATGTTTTTATTTATGGAAATATTTTCTTGTTTATATCGTTCCCATATTAGTGTTGCAGTACAACCAATAGGTTTACAATAGACAAAAATCGGTTCATTTGACTGGATATCTGAAAGTTTATGATGATCGATAATTTGAATTATTTTTGCTTTTTTAATCCCTTTTACGCTTTGTAAAATTTCGTTGTGGTCTACTAATATAACTTTTTTAGGATAAAAATTAAGGTCTCTTGTAATTAATCCAAATAATTTGTTATTGTGGTCTACAACGGGAAAATGCTGGAACTTTAAGTCAAGGTTCTCGATACTTTCATGGACGTTTTTTAAATTGTCCGTGGAATGAAAAATATAAAATGATTTAATTGACATTAGATTTTTAATTGGGATTATCAAATTGAGTAATTTAATAGTTTCAAAACAATCTTGTGATACTTTTACAACAATACTTTGGTTCTTTTCGGCTAAGTTTTTCATTTCAGGTGTCAATTTGCAATTTTGAGTCATTATAATGAAACCTGCTTTAGATTTAAATGCATTCAACTGCAAAAATTCATTGGTACCTGTTATTACAATGTCGCCCTTATTGCACTGTTCGTTTAACCTGAGACCACTATCGAAAATAATTCGACCTTTAATTTGTAATTTATTTTCTTTACATTTCCCTGAAACTACTTGACCATTTAATACATCAATAATATCTCTATAATAGGTCTCGTGTTTTTCAAATGATTTTGTGAGGTTTTCCATATAATCCTTTAAAATATCAGAGAGCGTTAATTCAGAAATATATTTCCCATTTTGGTCAACAATTGGGATCATCCCAATGTCCAAATCCATCATGATTTGAAGGGCTTTAATGATTGGGTCGTCTGGTGTAATTTTTGGTATTTTTATAATTAATTGTAAGTCTTCAACAGTCGGTTCAACATTCTCTAATAAAATGGGCGGTTCGATGTTAAAATATTTCAATATATATTTGGTCTCAGAATTTAATTCACCTAATCTAGTAGGAATAACATTTTTATAACCAATCTTTTTGAGCAAATAAGCATATGCTATTGCAGAACAAATTGAATCAGTATCAGGATTTTTATGCCCGAAAACATATATTTCATCCTTCATTTCTAAAGTTAGACCTCAGATTTAAATTAAACTAATTTATTCATTTTTGTGCCGATTAAAATTTATTTTATCTCTACACCTACTTCTAATTCTACTTTATTCTTATTTAAACTGTTACTTAAAAATCTAATTAATATACTGATTAAAGAGTATTTATATTTTTGAAATAAATCTGTAAACAAAAGTTTTATTTTACCCAATGTAATAGATAATTGATTACTTAATTCTTATTAATAATAATATCGTTAATTTTTACATGACCTAAAGAATATTCTTTTAAATTCAGTTAACCAACTCACTATATTTAATTCAAAAATATTTAATAATCCTATTGAAGATTATTAAATTAATAGTATTTCCTCAAGTCAATTTTACAATTTTTTATTTTGATTTCTAGATGATAATGCTCATTAATTATCCTTTTTATTTTCACTTAACCTTTATTTACTAAAGAAATAAAGAAAAAATTTTTTAAATGATCTATTAATTTATTTCATAAAAAATTATATATTATAAAATCGTTTTTTTAAAAACGCAAATAAAATAATAAGCCGGCGTGGCTCAGCTA
>SUPR01000044.1 GCA_005191425.1 Candidatus Helarchaeota ASGARD archaeon Hel_GB_B | reverse complement strand
GGTATAGGCGCTGGACAAATGAGTAGAGTTGATGCAGTTGAACTTGCAATTAAAAAAGGCGGTAATAATGTAAAAGGATGTGTACTTGCTTCCGATGCTTTTTTCCCTTTCCGTGATAGTATTGATATCGCTGCTAAAGCTGGAATTACAGCAATAATAGAACCAGGCGGCTCTATCCGGGATGAAGAAGTAATTGAAGCTGCGAATGAACATAATTTACCATTAATATTTACTGGATTCCGGTGTTTTAAACATTAATTTTTACTAATAATTAGTTGATTTGGTAATATGTCGATTAAAACTATTTTTTCCGGTCTTAAAGTCGGTGATAATCATCCAATAAAAATTCTTGGAATTATCAATTTAAGTAGAGAATCATTTTACAAACAATCAATTACTACGAAAAAATCCGAAGTTTCCAAAAAAGTTGAAAAATTTATTAATGAAGGCGTGGACTTTATTGATATAGGTGCTCGTTCAACTGCTCCTGGTGTCAAACCTATTTCTGTCCAGGAAGAAATGGACCGATTGATACCTATATTAAAATTTATTCGTAATAATTATGATATCCCTATTTCAATTGATACCCAATATTCTAAAATAGCTGAAAAATCTCTTTCTTTAGGTGCAGATATTATAAATGATGTAAGTGGATTTAAGACAGACACAAAAATAATGAGTACAATTATTGACCATAATGCAGATACAATTATTATGGCGTCAAATAAAGTACCTGGAGATTGTTTAGGTATAAATGATTCTATTAAAGCACTTCAACAATCTATATCAGCAATAGAAAAATTAGGATATAACTCAAAAAAGATAGTCATTGATCCAAGTATTGGTAGATGGGTTCCTTCTAAGATTGCTTGGTATAATTTAGAATTATTAGACCAACTTGCTAAATTCAGGCAATTAAATAAACCCATTCTTGTTTCTATTTCAAGAAAATCTTTTGTTGGTGATATTTTAAATTATCCTGACCCTAAAGATAGACTTATTGGGACATTAGCTTGTACTAGTATTGCCGTATATAATGGGGCTCATATCATTCGTACTCATGATGTTAAAGAAACTAGAGATGTTGTTGATATCTCTTGGAAGCTTAAAAATTATGCCCAATTTCTTGATAAAGTATCAATTTGATAGATGATATATCGTGGAAAAAATAATTTGTTATGGATTAAAGACGCCAATAATTCAACCTGGGGATGATATTGTCCAAATTATTATTGATACAATTGAAACAAATAAACTTCAAATTAATGACGGCGATGTTATAGTTATTGCTGAAACACCTTTAGCAATTTCTCAAAATCGTATTATAAAACTTGAAAGTGTTAAACCATCTGATGAAGCAGAAAAATTAGCTAAAAAATATTATATGGAACCAAATTTTGTTGAATTAATATTAAATGAAGCTGATAAAATACTTGGCGGTGTAAATGGTGTATTATTAACAGAGAAAAACGGTTTTATACACGCAAATGCTGGGGTCGATAAATCTAATGCACCACCTGGCTTTGTAGTTCTTTTACCAAAAAATTTACAAGAAACAGCTGATAATATCCGAAAAAAATTACAGGGACATTTCAAAAAAAAATTAGCAATAATCATAGCTGATTCAAGAACTCAACCATTAAAAAAAGGGGTAATCGGTGGTGCACTTGCTGTATCTGGAATGGAACCTATTGAAGATTGTAGAAATAAAGAAGACCTTTATGGGTATAAATTAAAATACACATATCGTGCTATTGCGGATGATCTCTCCAGTCTTGCTCAACTTTTATTTGGTGAAACTAATCAGCAAATCCCTGTCGCTATTATTCAAGGAGCTAAGATAACGCTAACCGAAAAAAGTAAAGAAAATATGCTTATACCTAAAGATCAATGCCTTTTTATGAGTATTTTGGAAAAAGAAAAAAGTGGTCCTAAATTACCTTAATTCAAAGAATAAATTCACCCTTCATATGTGCCCTT
This sequence comes from Candidatus Helarchaeota ASGARD archaeon Hel_GB_B, assembly GCA_005191425.1. GTDB lineage: Archaea > Asgardarchaeota > Lokiarchaeia > Helarchaeales > HEL-GB-B > HEL-GB-B. Next base: position 26,043 of record SUPR01000044.1, on the reverse strand, counting down.
AACTTATGCACTTTGTTTCTATATGCTGCTGCAACTTTATCCTCGCCTAATCTAGACGATAATTCCGCCGCATAATCATATAAATATGTCGCTTTTCCTAATTCCTTCTCTTTTAAAAATTTTCTTGCTCTTTCAAGTATATGCTTACGCTCTTGATAAAGATCAAAAGTCGATTGAGAGCCCATCCCAATTATGTCTAATAAATATCTCTCAAACTCTTGAATAATATCTACTATATGGACGAGTTTTCCTTGCTTCCACATTTTTAATGTTTCTAAATATTCAAAAGGATCTCCTAAATAAAGCAGATTTTTATTCAATTTTAATATTGGATGATATTTGTCTTTGATTGAAAGAAATATTTTTTCGGTCCTATTAATTGAAATTGTTATAAATATTGTAATAATCGATTGTTCTAACTCTATTTGATAATGTTTTAATAAAAGCTCCATTTCCTTCTGTAAATCGAATTCTCTAATAGTTTCGTAATCCTGTTCCTTTTTTTCCGTTTTTCCCGAAAGTTTATCTCGTGCCCTTTTTAAATAATTTAATCTTTCTTTCAAATCTTGTATTTTTTCTTCTATCATTCTTTTCGATTTTTCATAACTTGCTTTTTCTATCAATCTTGATTTATATTTAGAATTCAAGTCCGATAAATTCTTCTCTAATTTTTTTATTTCCTTTAAAAGTTCTTTTTCTACGTCCATTTGAAACTCCAATGATTTAATTCAAATTTTCTAATATTGAATTCCTCAATTCATTTATATCCTTTTTTATTTGTATTAATTAAGATCTTATCTGAATTAAAATTGTTTCTTATTTAAATTTATTATATTATTTGTCATTTTGTTAATTCTATTAATTTATTAATCGAATATTGAAAATTTTTGAATTTATTAATTAGTACTATTATTTATTATCCATATCTACATTAAAAAAATATTTTCAAATTACATTCTTTAATATTAATCTTTTAAATTATACATATTCTATTTCTATGTATTGAATTTCCATTGCTGCACCAAAACATTTTCCAAAAAATAGAATTTTTATTAAAATTGAATTTACAGGTAATGTATTATTTAATTTCATTGAAGTGGCATTACAAATTATATGATGTATACCTGTATTAAATAAATCTTCCAAAGAAGTGGTGTTTTTTCCAAGTATAAATCCTTTTTCAAAATAAGAACTATCTTCTACATAAATTGTTATTTCTATAGAAACATCTTTTATTGGAATAAAACCCGAGTTAGATAAATAGATTGTTGTATCTACATTATAATATTTTTTAGACCCTATAATTTGAGTATGTACATTTATTTCATCTACACCATATCTTGTCATAGCCATTTGAAAAATTAGAATCCCCAATAGTCCAATTACAATTAAATTTGCAATTAAAAAACCGATTTTTGCAATTTTTATAATCTTATAATTTTTTAATTTTTTATAATAATGAAACAATTCCAATAAAAATGCGACTGAGGTTCCTATTAATATCCAAACAAATAATTGAGAAATTATACCCAAATCAGCCTTAGCTACATAGAATTCTGTAGATATCTCAATTCCACTTCCAATAACCAACCAAAACATAAAGAAAATCCCACTAAATATACATAATACTAATCCTCCTAATATATGCGGCATGGTTTTTGGCGGAAAATATCCTCTCAGAAAAAAAGAAAAGCTGTTTGTTAGTCCAATTATTATTATTCCAATTATCAAACCCAAACTTACTTTAAAAGTTGGGATTATTAATGGGGCAATTACAATAAATAAAATGGGAATTCCTATATATAATACAACTATTAAGACAAAGTTTGCTATGCCTTTTCTTAAATTCTTTTTTACTATGGCCATATTAGACATATTTTAAATATTTATATTATTTAACTATTTTTTGTAAAATCAAGAAAATATCTATTAATATAATTTAAAAAATTTCACTGATATTGAATCATAGAGAAACTCAATTTAGTTATATAAAAAAAATAAAGAGAAATTACATCCTTTAGAAAATATATTAAATTATACTTCTATTATTTCCATTCTTTCTCCATGATGAAACGGAATTTCTGCTTGTCCACAATTTTTACCCCCAAATTGTGGGGCTAAATTCATCCAACATACTAATTTATCGTGAAATGGGATCATATCCCGCCCACAATGCTGAGGTAAATCTTGTATTTTACCACATTTTTTACATTTTAATTTAAATTTTTTATATTTATATTTCTCATAAACTGAAATTTTTTCTTCCATTATAGATTTTGCATCCATTATTTATTCTTTTAATTTTGGGTTATAACGCTTTAAAAGTAATGAATTTGACACAACAGTTACTGAACTAAATGCCATAAACATTGCTGAGAGTCCTGGAGGAATTATAAACCCTGTAGATGAATAAATTATACCTGCAGCTAAAGGAATTAAGATAATATTATAAATGAATGCCCAAAACAAATTTTGTTTAATTTTAATGATTGTTTTTTTGCTTAGATTAATTGCAGAAACAACATTTCTTATATCATTATTTATGAGAATTATATCGCCACTTTCAATTGCAATATCTGTTCCAGAACCCATTGCAATACCAACATCGGCTTGAGCTAGTGCGGGCGCATCGTTAATACCATCTCCGACCATTGCAACTATCTGTCCTTCATCTTGTAATTTCTTGATTTCAGCCGCTTTTTCAGAAGGTAGGACTTCCGATAGGACGTGGTCTATACCTAATTTACTAGCAATTGCATTTCCAGTTATTTTATTATCTCCAGTTAACATGACAATGGAAATACCTTTCTTCTTTAATTCATTAACCGCTATTTCTGAATATTTTTTAACAGGGTCTGCAATTGCTATTAATCCTATCAATTTATAATCAAGTAATAATACAACTACTGTTTTACCTTCTTGTTGTAGTTTTTCTATGTTATTTTTTATTTCTGAATAATTGATACCGTATTTTTGTATTAAATTTTCATTTCCAAGAAGAATTTCATGGCCATTAATTTTAGATTTAATTCCCAGTCCTGGAAATGCTTCTAATTCAGAGGGCTCAATTAAACTAACTCCTAATTCCTTTGCTTTCTTAATTATTGCATTACCTAGTGGGTGCTCAGAACCTTTCTCGGCTGAACCTGCATAAAATATAATATCTTTCTCGGACGAATTAAAATTAATAATATCAATAACCTCTGGATCTCCTTTAGTAAGAGTACCTGTCTTATCAAATACTATTGTATTTATTTTATGAGCTAGTTCAAGACTCTCTCCTCCTTTAATTATAATCCCGTTTTGCGCACCTTTTCCCGAACTTACTAATATAGCGGTCGGTACTGCAAGTCCCATAGCGCACGGACATGCAACTACAACTACCGCAACGAATCTTTCTAAAGCAAAAGTATATGGATTAAGAACAATGCCTACTCCAAAAAAAGTCCAGAGGAAAAAAGTGATAATAGCAACTCCAACAACAATTGGAACAAAAATACTTGCTACTTTATCTGCAATTTTTTGAATTGGTGCTTTCCTAGATTGAGCTTGTTCTACCAATTTAATTATTTGTGATAAAATGGTATTTTCTCCTATTTTATCAGTCCTAATCTTTAGTAGTCCTCTCTGATTAATTGTCCCACCTATTACTTTATCATCTACATTTTTCTCTACTGGAATACTTTCACCTGTAATCATTGATTCATCGATAGATGATTTTCCTTCAATAATTGTACCATCAACTGGAACTTTTTCACCAGGTTTAATGATTATGATATCCCCAATTTCCACTTCGTCAATAGATATATCTAGCTCTATTCCGTTCCGAATAATTCTCGCTGTTTTAGCCTGTAATTTCATTAATTTTTTAATTGCATCTGAAGATTTTCTCTTAGTATATGCTTCTAAATACTTTCCCAAATAAATAAAACTTAAAATTAATGCAACTGCATCAAAATATACACTAAAAGGAAGTCCGATAATTGTAATTATTGTACTATAAATATAGGCTGTCCCAGTACCTAAAAAAATCAAGACATCCATATTTGTAGATTTATGACTTAATGCTAAAACTGCTCCCTTAAGAAATCTAAAACCAACTATAAATTCTAATGGTGTTGTTAGAAATAATAATATCCATCTATTTAAATATTCAGGCATAATATTCAAGTAAGTTAAAATTATAATCGGAATAGCCAAAATTACGCTAATTATAAACCGATTTCTCATATTTTTAATTTCAATGTCTTTTTCTCTTTCTCTCAATTCTAATTCTGACAGTTTCTCAGTTACAAGATACCCCATCTGCTTCATTGATCTTTTAATTTGAGAATTAGATATTAACTCTGGATTATAGTACACAACAATACTTTTCTTTTCTGGAAAAAAATAAACTTCATCTATACCTTTCATTGACTTAATTTTCGTTCTAAAACTATCTATCTCATTCATATTAATATCATTTTTTAAATATAATTCACTTCTGTTTAGAGTTGCCTTATATCCAATCTTGTTAATTGAATTTATAATTTCTTTATAAGATAATTTACTTGGATTAAATTCAATATAGGCATTTTCCAGTCCTAAATTTACATTTGCAACTCCTATCCCCTCTAAATTGTTTAATGTATTTTCTATTTTTGCAGCACATGATGCACAAGTCATTCCATGAATATTTAATTTCAATTTCTCTGATTTTTCTTTATGTTCTTCTAATTTACTCACCAAGATACTTTTTCTTTTATTTAAATAAAATAATTTTTGAATTTTTAGTCATTTTTATACCAAATAATACGAATATTGTTTAATTTATTATTTTTAAAATCTAATCACCGCCAATATATAACTTGTAATTTTAATCTCTACATTCTGATATCATTTTTAAAAGTATAATATTATATTTTAAAACAATTTTGAAAATAAAAAATTTATTTTGAAAGTTATTTTAGGTACAAAAAAATTAATTAGTTGTCTATTTTTCTTATTGATAATTAATTCATATTATTATTAATATAATTTCTATAAAATTTCTATTAATATCTGAGATAAAAATAAATACTAATTTTTAATATAATTAATTTGACAATTTCTTCGATTGTTAAAAAATTATAATAATGAATAAAAATCAATATTAAATAAATAACTCTGCATTAAACTAAATTATTTAATTATACTGGTAGTTGATATAAATGCCTGAAGAGTTTGATCCTTACATCCTTGGAATTTTTTGTAATTGGTGTTCCTATGCTGGAGCCGATGCAGCAGGTACATCAAGAATGCAACGTCCCGCAAATCTAAGAATAATTAGAGTAATGTGTTCTGGTAGAGTTGATGCCACATTTGTTTTAAAGGCTCTTGCTAATGGTGCAGATGGGATTCTTATCTGTGGATGCTTTCCTGGTGATTGTCATTATGTGGAAGGCAATTATAAAACAGAACGCAAAATTCCTATCGTTCAAAAGCTAATTTCTCAATTTGGAATTAATCCAAATCGTGTTAAGCTTCAATGGATTTCTGCTTCTGATAGTGTTGAATTAACGGAACTAGTAAAAGAATATGTTGAGGAAATACGCGAATTGGGCCCAAACCCTATGAAAAAAGAAAAACGAGAAAAGTGGGAAAAAGAAAAAAGTTAAAATAACAAATTACTTTATTTATTTTATACTTTATTATATATTATTACTAAATTTTAATTTTATTATCTATAATAGATGTTTTTTATTCTTAAAACCTTTTTATTATCGACTTCTTTGAGTTTAAAAATCGATTAAAATTTATAATGGGGAAAAATTATCTGATTTTTCATAAAAACTGTATTTTTTATCTTTTTCCAATAATGAACTTGAATAATTCGGGAATATCCCTAAACCTAATTAAAAAAGCGGGCACATTTTTTCTATATTCAATATAGCTTTTTCCAAATCTTTCAATTAATTCGGGCTCTTCTACAAATCGAATATGACAATTTAATCCTAAAAAAATCATAAAAAATTGTATAATAGAATAAATTGAAAAATTAATGAATAGACCTCCAAGAGTTATGCAAATGGCACCTGTATAAGTGGGATGATGTAAAATAGAATATATTCTGTGATTTTGTATTTTTGATTCGTTTGGATAAAATAAATAAACTAATGTCATATAATCTATTCCAAATACTTGAAGTGATTTTCTTACAATTAAAAGTCCTAAAATTAGATAAAATAATGATAAAATTACTTGAATATAAAAACCTATTAATGATGTAAAAGGTGAAAAAGCAAAAATTGAAGTGGATAATATTATCGTAAAATTATTTATGGGTGTTATTAAAAAAAAGCTTCGAATTGGAATAAAAATATGGGCTATAACAGAAAATAAAAAGGGCAGACCAATAGTAAACTTTTTAAATGCTCGCTGATAAGTGGTTCTTTTATTTTCTTTTATATACTTTTCTTTATTTTTCCAAATACTTCTTAATATATTTAGTCCAATTATAACCGTGATCAATGGGACAATAATAGGAAAAATGGGCTCTAAAATAACTAAAAAATTAATATAAAAGTATATTCTTGGTATAATATCAAATAAGACCTAAAAAATTAATCCAATACTTAAAAATAATATGCTATTTAAAAGAAAAAGATATATTTTATTCCCTTGATAATTTGGGAGTTTTTCTCTCCATTTTTCCATTCCTGGAAATGTCATAGTATATAATAAAAAATACGATTAGAAAAACATTTTGAAGAAATCAAATCAAATTTATTTTCAGGATAAATATAATTCAAATAACAAAAAAAGGTTTTAAAAAAGAATAGAAAATCTATGTTATTTTTAAATGATTAAAGTCCAATTTTTTCCATGATATTTTTAGTTTTTACTCCATGATATTTTAAATTTAAATCTTTTGGAGTAAAGCCCATTCCTAGCGCCATTAATTCTGTTAGATAGAGTACTGGAATTTTATATTCCTTTTCTACCATTTTTGATAAAGCTCGTTGTTGAGTATCGAATTGAGTAAAACAAGCTGGACAGACTACACAAATGCAATCAGCACCAGCAGAAATTACGCTATCCAATTTGCGTTTCAGAACGCCAAGTCCATATTCTGTTTTTGCATTACCTGCTCCAGCCCCACAGCATAAGACTTCCTCTTCATAATCAACAGGGGTAGCTCCGCAAGCTTCGACCAATTGTCTAAGATAAATTGGATGTTCCGGATCGTCCCAATTCATTACTTCAGCTGGTCTGGCATAATGGCATCCTGTATGGCATGCAATTTTAAGTTCTATCGGTTTTTTTATCATACTTTTAATTTTATCAATACCAACATCTTCAATTAGAACTTGTACAAAGTGTTTAACTGTAATTGAGCCTTTATATTCTTTATTTACTTTTGCTAAAATATCTGAAATTCGTTGTTTTTCAAGTTCAGAAGCTCTTGCGATATCATATTGAACTGCTTTTAAAGTTTGAGTGCAACCATTACAGAGTGAAACTATATCTTTGCCCTCTTCTTCGGCAATACATAAATTACGGGCTCCTAAGGCAAGCCAACTTTCTTTATCAGTACTTTGGAATCCTACTGGGTCTGGACAACAGCTAAATGGTGCATCAGAAGTCTGGACGCCCAATTTTTCGAAAACTTTTCTTGATGCAAGTTCTAGAAACGGTAATCTATTTGGAATTACACACCCAGCAAATAATTTATATTCTGACATTTTTATCACCCTAATATTTTGATAATTTTTCCTCCAATTCAGTTTCTTTTAGTATTATTTTTACGTCATCTTCGAATCCAGTTGGTACTTCAGGAAGTCCCATTTGACTTCTTCGTCTTTCAATTGCTGTCTGTAGTGGAATAGCTTTTCCGCTTTCTAATATTGCCTTAGCTTGAATTACATAATATTCGGGAGCTTCTCCTGCTTGAACTGATAGATTTTTAACTATATAAAATATATCTGTCAATTCTATATCTTGTGGGCAAGTTAAATTACAAGTATCGCAAATTTGACAGCCCCATACTGCGATATTATTTGGTTTACCTATAAGGTTTTCTTTCAGCCCTAAAAATGCATTAAGAATTACTGAACGAGGGTTATATGCGCCATCAGATACTTCATTAACAGGGCATACATCATTACATCTACTACATTGTAAACAATAATGTAAAGTTGAGTCCATATATTTACCAAGAACTATTCTCCTAAATTCTAAATCCATAGACATTTAATCACATCCCAGAATCATTTTGTTTCTTTTTAAATGGTGATACTGAGGTCATAAATCTATAAAATTGACCTGCAGGATCAGGAATCTTTTCAATTATATCAGGCACTCCTAGAGCAGTACTTATTGATGCAATTGATGTGGTAAATTTACCCCCCGCATCTACGATATTAGGAGAGGGCCCATAACAACCAAGACATGGACAATTTGCTTTAATGCATAAAGCCCCGCATCCGCCTTTAGTCACAATTCCCATACATAAATATCCTTGTTCTAAAAGGCATCTTTCTTGGTCTTTTACCCCACCTTCATAATCTCTTTTTAGCCCCTTCAACGATTTATCTTCTTTATTTCTAGGACATGTTGCACAGACTGTTTGCTCTGTATAATGGAAATGTTTGCTTTTACTTACAGCATATAACAAAATTCCAATTTCCTCTGGGAATCCACTCAAATCAAATGCCTTAATGCCGGTACCTTCAACAGTTTTAATTGTATAATCTGCTCTTTTATGCCCTAAAGCTTGGAGTGGATCACCTTTAACATACATATAACCAAGATTTGGGATCTTTGCATATAATGTGATAAATTTAAGAATATCCCCTACTTCCGTTTCAGTCAGTTCTTTAGTAGAAACTAAATCTATTAATTTCTTAGCTTCAGCTTTTGCAATATTTTTAGTAGCGCCTGTACAACCATAACATACTTCGCCCTTATTTGGGCATTTTAATTCGCATGTTGCACTTGATAAAGCACCAAAACATAATATTCCTCTATTTAATAGACATTTATCGCCTCTCAATTCACAAATATCACAAATATTTTTATCTGATGGGGTCGTAGATGGTAAAGCAAGAATGTACTTAAAAGCTGCAACGAGATGATCTGTTATTGGAGGGCATCCAGGTATCCATATATCTACATCAATAACTTCATGAACTGCTGGGATGCTCTCTAAAATATCTGGAACATTTTCGGTTGGGTATCCTTTTGTTTCTACAATTGTATCTGCAGTTGTATATTTTCGCTCAATTAATTCCTCTTTAGTGTATAAATTTGCAAGGCTGGGAACTCCTCCAAAACAAGCACAACTTCCCATTGCAACAACTACCTTACACTTTTGCCTGACTAACTTCGCATTATGAAGATCTTCTGTAGTCCTTATATTTCCTTCAATAAAACCAACATCAACAGAACCATCCGGTAATGCTTCAAAATCTTTGTGTTTTATATCTACTACCGCAGGAAAATAAACTATTTCTATATTCGTTAATATATTTACTAGATCAGTTCCGTAGTCATCAAATAGAGACTGATAGCAGCCCCAGCAACTACTTAACTGCATAAAACATACTTTTGGTGGCATGTTTACATCACTTTTATTTTTGTCTTTTTAAATGCAGCCAGTACTTTTCAAATTAATCGTTGTAATGTACTGACTGAATTATCCAAGCTCAAGTCTAATATTTTCTAAATCGAAAAATTATTAAAATATAATTACGTGCAATTGCTAAAAATCTCTTTCCATAATTTTTTAGTTTAACAAAATTAGTAAATAATATAAGTGAATTATTAAAAAGTATTAGTACTTAATAACAAAATGAAGTTGTCTATAAAATCAGTGGAAGATATTGAAGCTATTAACCGTTTTTTTATTTCTTTACCTACAATCGACTTAGATAAGGATTTAAAAAAGGTCGATGAAATTTATAAAAGATTCCAGAATATTTTTGGCAAAAATGAGGATATATTGGGAAAATTATATGAATTTTATTTAAATTCAGAAAATATAAGAAAAAACTCGGGAATTTATTATACTCCTAAATATATTATTGAATATATTATTAAAAATACCATTGGAATTCTATTTGATAAATTAATATCTATACTTATAAAAGAATTTAATCATAATGATTTTAAAAATTGTGATAAGACAATTGAAAAAATTGTAAATATTAAAATTTTAGACCCCGCATGTGGTTCAGGGACATTTTTAATATCAGCTTTTAATATGATATGGAATAAATATAAGAAAATTGAAAAATTATTTGAAAAAATAAATGATAACAATAATTTGATGGACGCCATTACGTTAAAAACATTAAATCAAAAAATTTTCGAGTATAAAAGGCAATTAGGCTTAAATAATGACCAAAATTTGATTTATCTTATTATAATGAGACATATCCATGGAATAGATTTAGATCCAAATGCAATAATTCTTACAAAATTGAATTTATCATATAAAATTTTGAAGTTTGTTAAAAATAAATTGAATTTATCTGATATTACCAATTTTATAAACATATTACTACCAATCTTGGATTTGAATTTAATAAATGCTGATTTTCTAATTGATTTTAAGATTTCTAAATTTATAATAGAAAATCTTTCTGACGAACTTAAAGAATTGTTTTCATTATATCAAACCATAATTTATAATTACAATGAAAATATAGATAAAAATTTAATATTAAAATTACAACGAATGAAAAAAAAGATAAAAAATAAAGTATTAACTAAATCTCAAAATTATATTTTAAGTAACAATCTAAATTACAATATTTTAATTAAAAATAAACCTGTAATTTCATGTATTGAATTTTTTTATAATTATTTTCAAGTAAGCAACGACCTTAATTATAAAAAAAATAAGGGTTTCGATATTATAATAGGAAATCCCCCATATTTTACAGAAATTAGAGGTAATAAAGAAAAATTTAGACTTTATAAACTTTCACCAGTAGTCAAGGACTATTATGAACAAAAGATGGACATTTTTTATTTTTTTATAGAACGAAGTCTTGATATTCTTAAAAATAAAGGGTATTTAGGCTTTATTGTAATGGATTACTGGAAAAATAGAACATTTGGAAATAAACTAAGAAAAAAAATACTTCATAGCTCAATTATACATAAGGTAGTAGAATTCAACGAATACAAAATATTTAGTGATGCATCTGGTCAGCATAACTCTATTTTAATACTTCAAAAATATCAAAATCTATTTAATAACTCTAATTATTTCATTAAAATTATTTCCATACTAAACCCCAATGTTTCAATTAATGATATATCAAAAGTATTAATGAGCGGCAAAAATATCAAAGGAATTGAATGTGAAACTAAACTACTTAAAATCTCAAATTTAGATAACATACAATTTATAGATAAAATTACACTAAATATCCTACAAAAAATGGAAGAAAAAAAGAATTTTAATATACCTACTAACCAGATAATACAAGGATTAGTTATACCACAGAAAAATGTTAAAAAATCGCATCTAAAAACTTTAAATAATAATTTAAATTATAAATTTAATATCGGTGATGGAATTCAAGTAATTTCCAATAAAGAATTAAAAAAATTAAATTTAACTGAAAAAGAATTAAAATTTATAAAACCATTCTACGAACCTCATGATATTGGACCATTTTATTATAAAAAGAAAAATGACAAGTGGATAATTTATGTATCAAAACATTATTTCGATTATGATAAAAATGATATTAATTTAATTAAAAACAAAAATGCTATTTTAAAAATAAAAAATGAAATACAATTAAATTATCCGAATTTAATCAAGCACCTTGACCAATTCCAAGCAATTATTACTTCTGATAAAAAACCATATGGCCTCCACAGGCCTAGAAAAATGGAGATTTTTGAGTCAAAAAATAAAATAATTTCTGTCAGAAAAACCCCTTATCCGAAATTTTCATTAGTACCCATTTCTTATTTTATGGATCAAGGGGTGAACTTTATTTTATTAAGAAGTAAAATCTATTCATTATATCTTTTAGGTCTTTTTAATTCAAAATTGGCATTTTTTTATTTCAAAAATTCAAAAACACATGGTAATTTATTACAAATTGATAAAGAAGTTTTGTTAAAATTTCCAATTTATTTTTCAAAAGAATATGTAAATATAATTAATAAAATTGTAAGTAAAATAATTGAAATTAAGAATAATTCAGTTAATTCGCCATCTAATATGGATTTAAAAAAGTATACAGCAATTTTGGATATAATTTTCTTTAAAATATATGATTTGACAGAAAATGAGGTAGAATATTTACTAAACTATCTAAAAATCCAAGAAACGGAGAAAAAAATTTATATTTCCCGCTTTATTTCATTTAAATTAGATAAATTATCTGTGTAAATTAAATAATAATATTTTAGACCCGTGTTAAAAGAATGTTTTAAGGATATTTCCTAATGCATTAGAAAATTTCGGCAATTTACTTAAAATTTCATAAACATTTTCTTTTAATGTCACTATAATTATAAAATATGGTTGTTTATTTACTTCAATTCTAGTAAATAATGAATATTTACCACCAAACTCCGTCCAAATATTATCAATATTTATATTTAATTTAGCAAGTCTCTCATATAAAGGCGCAAAATTAGGAGCTAAAATATTAATAATATCACTTGCTAATTTTTCTTTATAATATTCTCCAATTGGTAGTGCACTTCCATCTAATAAAAGAATAGCGTCACTAAAAGTATTTTCAGCAAAGGTCTTCAAAATATTTTCTAATATTTCTAATTTTGACGATAACTGCTGCATACCATAAGAAAATGCTTTAAAAATTGACCATTCGTCATAAATACTTGTTAGAAAAAATTTAACTTTATAATTTTTCGAATTTTCTTCGAATAAACCTTTTGCCAGTTCAATATTTTCTGCAATTAACTCATCATCTTTAATATCTGGATCCACTTTATGGAGACAGATTATAATATTTGGATAAGTGGTTAATTCTGTTGACTCAAAAGCAGTCCACAATATATTCTTAAAATATTCAAGCGATTCATAAAACCTTTCCCTGGATGTAATATCTACTATATAAAAAAGCAAGTCTGTATCTTCAAATACTCGAGATTCTTCATCTAGGTATTCATTTCTATATTTTTCTTGTCCACCTAAATCCCAATTAACTATATTATATCCCAAGAAATTTATTGTATTGCGATTAATACCTGTCGTAGGTTTTAAGGAAGAGCCCAATTTAGAATATTGCTTTTGTAATATATTTAAAATAGATGTTTTACCAGCATTGTCTAGTCCGGTAAATACGATTTTCAAAACTTTTTTAGCATTTTTATTAACTTCATCAAAATTATCTTCCAATCTTAGTCAACTCAAATTAAATTAATGGTTTCAAACATTTTAAATAGTTATTATTATCATTATATTCAAATTTATTCAATATTTTATTTATATAAAATTTGTTGAGAATTTAATGACCTCTATTACTACCCTTAAAGAATTAATCGATAAATTAGAAAAAGAAAATCTTGAATTGAAAGAAATAAAAAAACATGCTGAAATTGTAAAAAACAAAATAAATGACGATTTTAACATAATATTTAATAAAACTAATAATGTTAGTATTTTTCATGATATTGTAAAAGAGATTGGATATATTATTGGTATTATTAATTTGGCTCAGGAAGGATTATTTGATTATAATAATGTCCTAAGAGAAATATTAATTCATTTTAAAAAAATCGACCAATTCTACTCAAAACACAATTTATCATTTAATTTAAATTGAAAAACTTAATAAAAACCAAAAATTCGAATAATTTTTAAATAAATAAAGAAAAGAGAGACAATAATTGAGAAAAAAAGGTTCCGAAGATTAAATTGCCTCTTTTAACCACCAGCAATGAGTGGTAATATAATTATTTTGTCATTTTCATCAATTTCTTCATTAGTGTCAACTTTTTTTCCATTAACAAGTACAGCAAAGTATTTATTTTTTGCAATGCCCAATTTCTTGAGTAAATCGTCCACTGTCATCTTTTTTTCTACAATTACTTCCCTTGGGACATTTATTACTTCTGTATTAATTTCTTTTTGCATATTTCTAACCTCTATTTTATTTATCTAATTAATAAATATACTTTATTCTTTTTAAAAGTTATTTTTAGTTTATAAGTAATTGTCTCATAAAAAGTTGTCGAAGTTTCTTTTTTATAAAATATGAAATAATATTATAATTTATAATGAATCTATAAAATTATGTTAGAGTTAATCTCAAAATTTTTCAGTTAACTTTTATTTGAATTGAACTTATTGAGAATCAGCGATAACTAATAAATTACAAATATTTAAAAAGTTCGATAAAATTAGTCATTTACTTGATATCCCAAGTTATGTATTAAAAAAAGATTAGATTATTAAGATATCGTATCTATATTAACTCCTTTATTCTTTAATTCCTTTAAAATCACAATAGATTTGTCATTCAATGGATTTCCATTCAAAAATAAATTTTTTAATTTTGGCAAATTAAATAAGAATTTTGGGAGCGCTTTTAATTGGTTATCAATTAAATTAATTTCTTGTATTAACTTTAAATTCCTAAATGAATCCGGTAAAGTTGATAGTTGGTTTGCTTCTAAATTAAGTATTTTTAGGTTAATTAGTTGTCCAATAGATTTTGGAAGGACTGTTAATTTATTTCCCTTTAAATCGAGATTTTCGAGTTTAATTAAATTACCAAAAGATTCTGGAAGTGATACTAGTTGATTCTCTCTTAAATTAAGTTTCTTGAGATTAATTAGATTACCAATAGAATCTGGTAGAGTTAATAGATGATTTGCTTCTAAGTCAAGTTCTTTAAGGTTAAGTTAATTACATAAGATCTCTGAAAGATTTATTAGTTCATTAGCTTCTAAATAAAGTTTTTTAAGTTTTATTAGATGGTCAAAAGATTTTGGAAGAGTCTTTAATTTATTTAAACTTAAATCTAATTTTTTAAGTGATTGTAATTCACAAAATGACTTCAAAAGAACTGTTAATCGGTTATTCTCTAAATTTAATTTTTTTAAATTTATTAAATTGCCCGAAAAATCTGGAAGCGCTGTTAACTTATTATTACTTAAATCTAATGTTTGAAGATTTTCCATTTTTAATATTGGTTCAGGGAAATCCGTGAAGAGATTATCACACAAATTAAGTATTTGGAGTGATTTTAATTTGCTAAAAGATCTTGGAAGGGATGCCAAATAATTATCTTCCAAATCAAGTATTTTAAGTGATTTAAGTCCTCTAAATGAATCTGGAAGAGTTTTTAATTTATTTTCCTTTAGATTAAGATTTTTAAGATTAATTAAATTGTCAAATGAATCTGGAAGAATGTCTAAACCACAATTATTTAAATTAAGTTCAACGATTTTATTAAATTTTTTAATATTTTCTGAAACTTTCAAACCATTTTTATTTATATTCTTTTTTACTATGTAAATAAAAGATTTTGATTGGATATGAATTTTGTTAAAAATTCGTTGTTCGTTTATATTAAAATTTTTTTTATTAATTATATTTTCCAGTTCTCGAAGCACAGATAATTCCTGTTGTTTTCTTTTTTTTCATTATTGTCCAAAAAATTTCACCTAAATTTGAAATGCTATTTTTTGACTGGATAAAATTTATGTTAAAATAATAAAAGGAGAAATTTAAACATTAGCCAATTTGCAATAAAATCATTTTATAATTTTATAATTTTGTTAATGAAGAATAATACAAAATTAATAAAATATACTAAATGACCAATTACTCATCTAATTTTAGTAATAAAATTAATAAATTGTGCAATTACAAAAAATTATTTTTAAACTAATGATTAAATCTAAGTCTTTAAATAGTGTATATATCATTTTGAAAGCATCCTAAATTTTTTTCTAATAATTAAAACAAGAAATTCTAAATTAATAATAATGAAATAATAATGAAATATTTTGATAATAATTATTTAAAGAAGGTCTAATATAATTGGAAATAGAGCTCCGAAACAAAATACTTGAGAAGATATTACCAAATAAATCTGAAAAACAGAAGTTGAATGCCACCTTAGATCTTCTAACAAAATCACTTTGGGAAACAATAAACAATAATACTTATGATATTAGTTTTATTGAGCCACATGGCTCTACAGGTCTAAAACAGACCCAACTAAAAGGTGATAGTGATATTGATCTATTCATTGGTCTAAATCCAGAGAATTATAATAGTTTGATTAATATAAAAAGTAGAAAAGAACGAATTAAAAAAATAAAAGAGTTATTTTTAGGACTTTGCAATGATATTATAATACCTTCCCTTAATATAATAAATGCAAAAAATATCAACTTGACATATGCTGAACATCCATATATTTCTGCAGAATTAAACACATTTTCAATTGATATAGTCGGATGTTTTAACATTGATCTTGAATTTATTAAGGAATTCGGGCCAATTACGGCAGTGGACAGAACTCCTCATCATACCAAATTTATTAATAATAACCTAACTAATGAAATGAAAAATGATGTTCGTATTTTGAAATCGTTTTTTAGAGCAAACCATATTTATGGTGATAAAAGTGCAATCGGGAGATTTGGATTTACTGGATTTTCAGCGGAACTTTTAATTTATTATTTTAATAATTTAGATAATTTATTTAATAAATTTGAAGACCTCCCAAAAAAGCCTATTGATTACTATAAAAGGCCTACAGATTATTTTAAGAAAATAGCCCGTTTTAAAAATGATTATCTTATTTTAATTGATCCCATTGATAAAAACAGAAATGTTGCATCAAGTATATCAGCGCGAGCTTTTAAATTTGCTCTTAAAAAAATAAATGAATTTAAATTTAATTCAAGCCTTGACTTTTTTATTCGTAAAGAAATTCCAACCACTGTATCAATTAGTAATGAAGAGAAAGACAAATTTGTTGTAATTGAATTAGAAAGCGATGGTTCCAGACATTATACTGAAGTAAGAGATAAACTATATAAATGGGCAAATTCTCTTAAAAAACAATTAGAACTAGAAACATCCAGAGTACCAAGATTCTCTAAAACCTTATTTGAAGTATATTTTGAAGACCTAAATTTTGTAGTAATTTTTTATACTAAAAAAGGACGAATTTCTGAGTCGTTCAAAAGACGTGGTCCTTCAATAAAAAATAAAATAAATTTTGATAGATTTAAAAATAAACACCCTAACTTTTTTATTGAAAAAGATAGAGCATATATCATACAAAAAAGGGAATTTTGCGTCCCTATTGATTTAATTTCCGATCATGTAAAAAGATATAAACTTTTTAGTGGAATTACTTTTAAGCATATTAGCAATCTAGGTGTTTCAAAAATTGGCAAAAAAGCTGTATACATTATGAAAAATATGATAATCCCAATCGAATTAGATAAAAAGGAGTAGGTGCAATTGGAAAATAAAAAGAATAAAAATTCTAACATTAAAAAAGTAATTATTACAATTGTTTGGGTTGCTGGAATAATTGGTGGAGTATATTTGTTCTTTTTTTGTATGCAATTAGGTCTTAATACATCAATTCCAATTACTGTTGTTTCAGGTAGGAGTATGGAGCCTACATATTATGAAGGTGATATATTAATTGTACAAGGAGTACCCGTTTCTAATATTGTCTGTGGAGATCATAATACAAGAAATGGTAGTGTTATTGTTTATAAAAGGTCATATGATAATCTATTAATTGTGCATAGAGTCACGGGAATTCGATACAATTATAGTGGAAGTGGAATTTATGAATTTGAAACATGGGGTGATAATAATCCTATACCTGATGGATGGCAACCACAAAGTAGTGTTATGGGTGTAGTAATTCTTAGAATTCCATGGCTAGGTTGGGCATCTCTGATGTTTACCAAATATCCTGTTATTGGTATCTCTATTATCGTTTTACTCCTGTTTATCTTAGTTATTTCAAGTTTTGATGTTAAGGAGAAAAATACCGAAAATGGGACTCCTCCAACAAATAATATGGTTTGGGTAATTAAATGGAAAATAAGAAAAATTCAGATTTGGAAGTCATTCAATTTATTATAAAGAAAGGTGGGTTATTATTTGGCAATTTTAGATTAAAAAGCAATAGGATTAGCCCATATTTCTTTAATTTAGCCAATATTGTAATGGATGGTGAGGGCTTAGTATCTATATCCAGGGTCTTTGCAAATTTTATTCATGATTATATTGGGTTAGATTCTTTTGACCTTATTTTTGGACCTGCGTACAAAGGTATTTCGTTATCTGCAGCAATTTGTATGCAACTATATAATTTATATAACGTAAATAAAAGATGGGGCTATGACCGAAAAGAGATAAAAAAATATGGCGATAAAAAAGAGAAATGGCTCATAGGCAAATTTATGGATAATGACCAAATCCTTATCGTTGATGATGTATTAACAACAGGATTAACTAAAATTAATATTATTGAAAAAATTAAAAAAAATTCTGATGTAAATAATCTTGAATTTGTAGGAATTCTTGTTCTTCTTGACCGCCAAGAAAAAATGGAAAATAATATTTCTGCCGAAAAATACCTGGAAAATTCTGGATTAAAATGTTATTCTATCTTAAAAATAAAAGAGATCTATGATATTTTATATAACAAAACGATTGAAAATAAAATTGTAATTAACTCAGAAAAATATAAACAATTTAAAAATTATATTAAAAAATATGGTTCTTAATAATTTTAATATACATTGAATATTTTTTGTCGAGTTATTATATGTTATTTAATAGTTATATAAATGAAGTAAATTGCTATGAAGTCTTAATTTTCATGCATTAATCAGAGAATCATTCTTTTAATAGTCGTAAAGTTGACCTTAAAAGAAAGGTCATAAGGTCCTTTTTTTGTACTACAAATGACATCCTTAAATCCATCTGAACTGGTTCAAAATCAAATTTTTTGGTCTTAACTTTTGGTACTTCCATAATATCACCTTTTTAGGTTATTTTAATCAAATTTTAATTTTAATCCATGTAATATTCATGAAATATCTTGGTTTAAAATTCATTTTTGACAAGTAGTTTAAATATGAGAATTGATAATCATTTTAGAGAAAAATGGTAGAATTAACTTTTGAAAGAATTTTAATATTATTAATTACATTAGCATTTGTTTGTGCTATAGGAATTCCATTGATAATTCAAGCACTTAATGCAATTTCTGATTTTTTAAAGCCAGCCATAATTTTAATACTAATATAAAAAAATAGACTCTAAAGAGTCCTTAATTTTTTACCAAATAAATATGAAAAAACCAATCTTGCAGTATTTCTACCACTATTTGTTGCTTGTTCTAGGCCGACTCCGCCGCCCCCTGGATAGACATTTGCATCGCACCCTACGTAGAAAAGTCCGGGAATTGGTGATCTTGGGCTTGGTTTATTATAACCAACTTGTTCAGGTATCTGAGCAAGTCCTACAGCTTCTCCGCCAACTCCAGGTAAAATTTCTGTGACAATATTTCTCCCAGATATCTCCGAAATAGCTTTTGGGTTCGCTTTATCTGTGTATTCAATATATTGAGAAATTTGCGGAAAACTTTTAAACAAATTATCTTCAATTTTATCAAATAGAATATCCCATTGTTTCCTTGATGGATTGGGCGGTGCAATAGCTGTTGCTAAAATGGCTTGTTCACCTGGTGGAGATAAATTTGGATCAAAATTAGAAGGTATTGACGTGAAAACTGGTAGATTTATTGGTTCCATTAATTCTTCAAAGGTCATTTTGCTCATAGTATTCCAGTCAAATTTGACATTATGATTTGCACCATATACTAAAATTGAGCCATATTTTTTATCAATTACTTTTTGACTTAAAAAGTATCTTATCCTAACACCTGAGAAAGATGGAATTAAATTTTTAACATAAGCAAGATATTCTTTTGAAAAATATTCTGGTCCTACTAATTTTAAAACAGTTGGTTGAATTCCGACATTTGAAACTATTGCGTCTGCCTTATAGATATTCCCTTCTTTAGTTTGTACACCAACAGCTCTACCATCTTCAATCAGAATTTTTTCTACAGTTTCGCCCATTTTTACTACTGACCCATTCTCCTCTACTGTTTTAGCCATTAATTCAGGTATATATCCTATTCCACCACTACAATATCCTGCAGCTTTTGAATTTAAAATTCTGGTAAAATAACGAGCATATTCGCCAGCTGAAGAATATTTAGCTGGGTTTACAAACATCATTCCACACCAAAGAGTTAAAAAATCCTTGAAGGTCACCGGTATGTTAGGAAATTGTTTTTCAAGCCATTCTTCAACCGTTAAATTATATATTTGGTCAAATTGATGCTCTTGCATCTTCACTAAAAACGCAAAAGCGTCCATAACTTGTTGTAATTGAGCTTGCTCTTTTACATCCATCCATTCAATCAGTTTCATTATTGTTCCAAAATTCATATTAGCTTTAATATCGACAGGGCGTTCATCGTATATGAAAAGCGAACCTATTTTAGTTTGTAAAAATTTTATACGATCAAATGCATTAATTTCTTTTAAAACAGCACCAATTTCTCCAGCACCGCCCATACAAAGTAAATGGGAGAAAAAGTCTACCTTGTGTTTATGAATGGTCGTTGTAAAAGCTTTACCACCAAAAAATTTATTCTTATCTATAAGGAGCGTTTTTATGCCTTTATTTGCTAATAAAGCAGCACATGACGCTCCACCAAATCCAGTTCCTATTACTATTACTCCAAAATTGTCCTCTTTTGTGTCTGTCATTCTATTAACCTTAAATTACTTTTTTATGAAAAACTATATCATTTAATTTTTAAAAATTTGCAAATGAGCAAAGTTTTTTTATTAATAAAAAATTACAAGAATTTTGTTAAACTTTAATCTTACCAAATAAGTTTGCTTATTTTACAATAAAATTTTAAAACTTTAAATTTCAAAATTTGAAAATATAAAGCAATCAATAAAAAATTTAGAAAATTTAACTTTTGATTTAAACAAAAAATAAATTTAAATAAAATATTTAAAAAATACTGAATAAATTATTATTGAGGATAGATATTTTTTTCTATTAAAATTAGTTTGAAAAAATTATAAAATTTTCACAAATAATGTAAATAATTGATATAATCACGTGATTTTGATTGTCTAATGAGTTAGAAAAAACAAGTAAAAAAAAGAAAGAATGGGATTGCTGTGATAATCCTAATGTACAGGAATATAGAGGAATTTTAGTCTGTACTAATTGTGGAATGGTGCATGGGCAAGTGTTCGAAGGTATACCTAGAAGAGCATTTACCACTGAAGAAATACAAGCACGTCGGCAGACTGAACCAGTATATAATATCAGTGGATCTAGGACTGTGATTCCAAGATTCGATAAAAATGTCTCGGCTAATAAAAAACAAAAATATTACCGATTATCCAAAATTCAAAGGTCTACCACCAGTACTTTTGAGCGAAATATGTCAATTGCTCAACCCAAATTACTGGGATTTGCTGCAGCACTCGGACTCCCACCTAGTATTCGAGAAGAAGCTCTCAGAATTTATCGAGAAGTAGTAAATAAAAAATTGACAATGGGCCGATCAATTAATAATTTAGTTGCTGGAAGTATCTATGCTGCAATTCGACTGAATAACTTACCAAGAACTGTTGAAGAAATTTCATTAGCAACTCAAATTCCGGAAAAATCAATAACAAAAGCCTATCGCCTAATAGTTTCAACTCTTAAAATTCCTATGCCATCGACTTCCATTGTCCAATTTATTACTCGATTTGGGAACGAACTAGGTCTACCTACTCCCGTTCAAATAGCTGCAAATAAATTAATAAATAAAGCTAAGGAAAATGGTCTTCAAATTATTGGTAAAGACCCAAAAGGACTTGCAGCAGCCGCACTCTATATAACTTCTAAAGAATCAGGAATATCTAAATCGCAATCAATAATTTCTAAAGTCTGTGAAATTTCAGAAGTAACACTTAGAAATAGGGCAAAAGAAATTAAAAAATATGCTGAAATGGAAAAATAAAAAGAATTTATTATTTAGGGAAAAAAAGCAATAGCTTCTATTTCAATTTGAATATTTAAAGGCAATCGAGAAACTTCAACGCAACTTCTCGCAGGAGGTTCTGTTTTAAAAAATTTTCTATAAATTCTATTCATTTTATTAAAATCATCCATATTTTTTAAAAATACCGTTGTTTTAACAATATTGTCCATTGTTAATCCTGCATTTTCTATTATTTTTTTCAAATTTTCAATGCATAATTCAGTTTGTTTTTTAATATCTTCCGGGACAGTCTTTCCACTAGGATCAAAAGGTTCCTGCCCACTGATAAAAAGAAAATTTCCAACTTTAATTGCTGGAGAATATGGCCCTGCCGGGGGCACTTTACCTACAAATACTTCCTTTTTCATTCTTAAATCACTTTAAAAAATTTTTCTATTTTATCAATTTGATTTACAAGTTAATTTGTTTAAATTTAATATCTAATTTTTTAATTTATATATTCATTATTTTTTTTAAATTTCTAATTGTTTTATCTATATTTTCAAAAGATGGTGCAATTTCAAGGCTATATAATGGGTGGTATAATTTTTCAATAATTTTTAAAATATCAATTGACTTTTTCCTCTTAAGTGGTTCGTGATTATTTATTTTTCCATTATTATCATGGACATGAACATAAATTAATTTTTTTCCAAATGTTTTTAGACTTTTTAATTCCCTATTTCCATATACATTGAGTCCACAAATGAAATGTCCAAGATCAAAAATAAAATTAAATTTAGAATCAATTTTTAAAATAGGAAATAATTCGTCTAATTGTTCTCCGATAAAATAATTTGGAAGGACAGAAGGTGGATAAACTCGGGCAGGTGGCATATTTTCTATTAAGATTCTAACGTCTTTGTTTTTTATATATTTAGAAATTTTTTTATATGATTTAAGAACATTAATGTACCGCGATTCACGCGCTAAGTTAGCAGGCATACCCTCTGGATGAATAATTATATATTTGATACCATTACTTTCGATGAAATTTATCAGATTATATAAATAATTTAAACTTTTAATCATAAATGTATCGTTATCGGTGCTTAATGAATAATTTCGCCAATGTGGGTGAATACATATTATTGATTTAAAATCTTTTTTAGCGAGTAGCTCTTTAAAATGAGCACTATGTACTTCTAATAATGCGCCTTTAGATTGCGAATATTTAAGTGCTTCCTTAAGGGTAATTTCTTTTGTAATATGGTCTGAACAAAAAATTATTCTATTTTCCATCTATTAATCACGAATAAAATTGGTAGAAAAAAGTAAATTAAGAGTGTTTTAACTTTTGATGTTCAGCAAGGCAGTTGGGAGAACAGAACTTTAAATTCTTACATTCAGGATAGGGACAAGTTTCATACTTGGCACCCCTACCAAATCCTTTTCCACATATTGCACATTTATCGTGAGTATAAAGTATATGTTCCTGATAACATTTATCCGAACAAAACTTATTTTTGCATTCCTTACATTTTATTTCTTTTCCACTTTCAATAATTTTATTACAATTAAAACATCTTGAAATTACCTTTGAACCTAGCCCATATCCTGCAATCATCCATCCAATACCTTCTATAATTCCTAAAACTAATAAAATTGTATAAAATGAATTTGTATAATAAAAAAATAGCATTATTAATTGGGTAAGTGGTGAGAAAAAAATTAGCAAAATTCCAACTACCACTCCTATTAAATATTTATTAGTTGATTTAGATTTTATATTTCCTTCTTCATCTTTCCATTTTAATTCAATT
The DNA here is from genome assembly GCA_005191425.1 of Candidatus Helarchaeota ASGARD archaeon Hel_GB_B. GTDB lineage: Archaea > Asgardarchaeota > Lokiarchaeia > Helarchaeales > HEL-GB-B > HEL-GB-B. The sequence goes on along the minus strand of SUPR01000044.1, from coordinate 2,195 downwards.
TTTTGAGGTTTGATAATAAATGTAATTCCAAATATTAAAAAACCAGTTAAACTGAACACAATATCTAAAACATATTCAATTGCAACATTCATGCCTTGAAAAATCGGTAATATGGCATTAAAAGAAAGCGTGCTTACAGCATATACTGAGAATTTTACAATTATCATTATTAATGCAATAATAAGTCCTACTAAAATCACCTTTCCTTTCATAATATAATCACATAAAAAGTTGTATTTGACCTACAATTAAAGTCCTTATAAGATATATATTTTTTTGACTCTTGAAATATAAATTTTTTCTATATTTAAAGAGCATTTAAAAGGAATCGAATATCTTAAAACAATTATTATTATTTATTTGCTTTTTAGAGTTAATACATAGAAGAATTTTTTTTATATTTTATAATAAGAAATTATTTAATCAAATAATTTAATATGGTTTATTTATAGCGCATTAATTTTAAAAATAGTCGGACAAATGATAATAATTTTATATTTTTAAATCTGTTAATTTAACTTTGGGCCAATTTTCATATCTAAAATCTTCAAAATCTTTCAATTCAAGTCCATATAATTCTTTATCATTTTTTAAATATCCTATATCAATAATACCATCGGTCTCTAATTGTAAAATTTTAAATTGAATATCCTTTATTTTAATCAATAATTCTTGTGCATATTTATACTCTTCTTTAAAGATTTCAACTAGTTCAGAATATTTATAATCATATAAAGTTGGATTTTGTAAAACAAACCTGCAGCTATTGTTCATATAAAATAATTTTCTATTTCCGTCTAAGTGAAATGTCATTATCGGGTATGCTTTACATGTAATGGGTCTATCATTATATATTATGCATCCATCATCATAGAATTCACATTTTCCCTTAATAGACATTTCAAATGTTGCTATTATTAATTGTTTATTTAAATTATCTGCATATACAAACCCTGGTTCAATTTTTATATTTTTCTCGAATTTTTTGCTTTTTTCAATTAAATTTTGAATTTCATCTAAATAAATTGGAATATGTCCTATATTATTGCCCGAATATTTGGCAGCACAACAATCTCCACACCTTAAACATCTAAATTGTTTCATTTTCATGTTTTAATATTATTATTTTTTTATTTTACGCTTACTAAGATATCTATAAATAATTTCCTAAAAATCTATTTGTTTAATTTCAAATATTTATAAACAATAATTACAAATTTTACCTTAGAATTAATTTTCTAATAATATTAATTAATAAAAGAAATTATTAAATGCTTTTTGAGATGGAATTTTGTGAATGAGAAAATTAAAATCGTAATGGACAATAGAGAACCTAATAAAATTGCCGAATTAATTAAAAAAGAAGGAATTGACCTTACTATCACAAGATTGGATATTGGAGACTATATTTTATCTAATACGTTAGCTGTTGAACGAAAAAGCGGAGATGATTTTGTTTCTGCTGTAGCAGATAATCGGTTATTTGAGCAGTTAATAAGATTAAAAAACTCATATATAAACCCTATTCTCATTTTGGAAAATATTACACCAATTTTTGAAAAACGACAAATCAATTTAAATTCAATTTACGGAATAATGGGTTATATTGCATCACGCTTAAATATCCCAATTATTCCCACTAGAAATGAGTATGACAGCGTCATATTACTAAAAAGATTAGCGATTAGAGAACAAATTAAAGATGAAAACCCCATACTTGCCAGAAGGGCTCCAAAAAATATGACTTTAGATGATAGATGCCAATATTTGCTTGAAGGTCTATTCCAGACCGGCCCTAAAAAGGCAAAACTCTTACTTAATACTTTTAAAAATCCATATAATGTGTTTACCTCAATTGTAAAATGTAAATTTATTTTTACAAAAACAGGTAAAGTTAAAGGATTTAAAGGCCCTTTTAATAATATTAAGGGAATTGGTGTAAAATATATTATGGAAAATAAAAAATTATTACAATGTAATGAAAATCTTCTTTAAAATTTTAAATCGGTGATATTACAAGAAGTGATCAAATGCATAATAGCGATAAAATGTCTGAAAAAAGATTTTTAAAAGCCAAAGCGCTTTACGAACAAAATAGGCTCGATGAAGCACTTCAAATTATTAATGAAGCAATTTCTCAAGACTCAAAAAATTTGAATTTGTATCATTTAAGAGGCCGAATTTTCCAAGAATTA
>SUPR01000043.1 GCA_005191425.1 Candidatus Helarchaeota ASGARD archaeon Hel_GB_B | reverse complement strand
TGGGGTGCGGTGGAGCCATTTGACAGGCTTCTGCCGGTCGAGGCTAAAGTCCAAGGTGCGGCTACAGCATTAATTACGGATCATTATCACTATTGGGAGATGGGGACTGGTATTTACGGTTATCATGAGAATTATATGTATACTGACCTTATCAGGGGGCATGAATTAGACATGGCGAGTAGTGAGCCATTAGAAGACCCAGATGATTATCCGAGTTGGGTCAAGGCGTATTTAAAGTGGAGGTCTAGTATGCACATCAAATATTACCGTAATGTGAAGCATTTTAAGAAAGAGGTGGATTTTCATGGCCCTAAGGTAATTCAATCTGCGTGCGATTGGTTGGACCGGAATCATGGGCATGAGAAGTTTTTTTTGCATATAGAGAGTTTTGATCCGCACGAGCCATGGTATATTCCGGAGCCATATAGGTCAATGTATGGAGAATATAATGAGAATTACACGTGTTGGCCGCCATATCAGAATGCTAGAATGTTCTAGAAATTTATTTCTGAGGCATCAGAAGAGGAATTAGAATTTATAAGAAACCAGTATCGTGGTAAGGTCACGATGGTAGATAATTGGTTAGGTCGGATCTGGGAAAAATTAGAGCAATATGATTTATGGTCAAACACATGTGTTATTGTGGTTACAGATCATGGCCATGCGCTTGCGGAGCCTGAGAAGAAGATAAAGCAGTATGGCAAGAGTCATCCTATTTTTGAGGACGTAGCCAACATACCATTAATAATATATCACCCTGAGATCAAGGGTGGTCAAAGGGTTCAAAGTACATTTTCAACGATTGTGGACATTAGAGCTACAATATTGGACATTTTAAGCGGTGGCAAAATAGAAGAAAAAGCATATGTGGACGGCAAGTCATTAATGCCGGTATTAAAGGGAGAGGTGAGTAGTATTAGAGAATATATCTTATACGGGACTTATGGAGCTGGAGTAAGTTTGACTACATGGGACACTACATATATTAGGGGGTTTGACCCGAGGAAACCTTTATATATTTACACTTGTAGTTATCCAATGTTATTATCACCTGGATCGATAAGCGGGTTTGGGGAATATTTTGGAGTAAATTTGGACTATGAAGGTGCGGTAAAGTTTTTAACGAGTATTACGGCAAAAATGGAAAGTGGATATTATATACCCGGGGTAAAGATACCGCAATGGAAAATTCCAATGATTTCATTTATGTTTTCAGCGGGAAAATCAACGAAGGAATGTAAGAGGAGTTATTTATTTGACCGAAAAAAAGACCTGAATTTCCAGAATAATTTAGCGGGAAAACCTGAGTATGCTGAATTAGAAAACGAAATGATGCAAAAAATGAAAATAGTATTAAAGGAGGAAGGTTGTCCACCAGAGCAGTTCAAAAGGTTTATGTTAGAATAAGCATTTTACACTTTTTTATGAAATTATTGTAGATATCAAATGATTTAAATTAATCAATAGAGTAAATGGACAAAGAAATGATAAATTTCAATCAAATTTTAGATTATATTTTTTATTGACATAAAATAACATGAAATGGGAAGATAATAAAGGATTAGCAAAATTAAAGCAAAACAATTATAAAATAAATTAATAACTTTATTGATCTATTAATCGTTGTTCATATTGTGTTCCTTCCTTTTAATACGCTCAATTATTTTAATTTTTTTAATTTTAGGTTTTTTAATTAGTTTACCTCTAATAACGACCATAAAGGGTTGAGCGAGAGTTGATAGATCAGAAAGGGGGTCTTGGTTTAGGACAACAAAGTCAGCAGATTTACCGGGTTCAATGGAGCCAGTTTCATTTTCAATACCAAGAATCCTAGCGTTGCCTAGTGTTGCGAGGTGTAGGACTTCTTTTGGCGAGAGATTTCCGATTTTGGACATAAAATCAAGTTCTTTCCAGAAGTCATAATGAGTAACGAATGTTACTGTGGCATCAGAACCAACACCGATACTAATACCATTCTGAAGAGCTTTTTTAAAGCCATTAATCATTTCATTTTTAATAAGAGTTGCATTTTTTTGTTGTATTTCTGTAATTTTCAGTTGTTCATAGCCCCATTTACAGATATTAATAGGTGCGGAGAGAGTGGGTATTAATGAAGAGTAGCCAAGTAATGAGCGGGGGTTATTTTTAAAGAGTTTAATGCACTCGTCATCCAGGTCTGAGCCATGTTCAATTGTATCGACTCCACCTAGTAGTGATTCTTTTATACCTTGAGTACTTTCGGCGTGAGCAGCGACCCGAAGTCCAGCGCGGTGAGCCTCATCGCAGGCAGCGGTTATTTCCTCAACAGTTAATTGTGGTCTACCTGCCTCGCCAATTTTTCTGGAGTCCATAACTCCACCAGTAGCAATTAATTTTATTACATCAACTCCATTTTTCACGTTTTCTCGGACAGCTTTTCTGGCTTCCCAGGGTGAATCGACAATATGGGACATAACCCAGCCATGTCCTCCCGTAATTGTCAGGCCTTTTCCAGCGACAAGGAGTCTAGGTCCAACGAATTTATTTTTATTGATTTTATCTCGGACTTCCAAATCGTAAAAATAGGGGTCTCCTAGTGCCCGAATAGTAGTAATTCCGGCATTAAGGGCATTTTTTGCATTTTTCCGCATCATATACTGGATGAGTTTTTTTCCAATCCATCGTCTGGCTATCCATAATAGTCTTTTAATAGTTTTTTCACTTTTACTTGATAATTTTCTTGGTTTTCCGTCTCCAGTCAAGTGAGCATGGGCATTAATCAATCCTGGTATTACAAATTTGTTGTTCAAGTCGATAATTTCATAATTATCAGGGATTTCAGTGTTATTTATAGTCGACACATTTTCTATAATACCGAAATTGTTTTTTTTATTCATTTGAAACTTTACCAAGATAATGCCATTATGGATGACGTCTGAAACCAAAATGCCATTAAAAATGGTGCAATTTATAAATGCATAGCCACCAGATTTTTTCAATTTAATACCTCTTAACTTCAAAATTAATACTTTAATAATACTAAATGAATATTGTTTTAGATTAAATTTATTAAAGTGAATGACCGATATTAATTTGTTAATTATTTTAATAAATACTTTGTTAAATTAAATTTTTTAAAATAAAGGGTGTTAATCAAATGGAGCATGAATTTTTACAATTAGAACTAATTTTATGGATTGGAGTTTTAATAATAGTCTTTTTGGGGTTTTTAGTAATATATATGAAATATAAATCAGATAAAACGAAATATTTAATGGGGATCGCATTATTTTTTGCGTTATTTTTTGTTGCAAGGATTTGTAGTTTTGTGAATTACTACATATTAGGTTTTAAAGGAGATATATACTTATTTGATGACCTTTTTGTTCATCCAGAATGGTTCTGGCTCCAGTTCGGTTATAATGAGTTTTCGTATGGTGGTGCATTTATCTTATATTTTGTATTGGAACGATATGTTATTAAGACGAAGTATTTTTTTTCAGTTTGTACTGTTATAATTGCAGTTTTATCGTCGTTAAATTATCTAATTATTATGGATTTAACTACGATCCAGGTCCCTTTTTATCTGATAGTGTTATTAGGGTTGCCGAGTATATATCTGTATTTAGCAATAAAATCGAGTGGTAATATAAGACTAAATTCTTCAATAATATGTATAGGTATTTTAATCTATGAAATAGGTATGGCGCTATCTATTCCGGAAGCTCAGATGTTGCTTTGGTCGAACTTCATGCCTTGTCTTGTTTATGAAATATGTGGTCCATTATTTCAGATAATAGGCGGAATAATAATGATCAATGGTTTTGTCCGTATCAAATAATTTTTTCTATTTTTTATTGAATTAACGTTTATTTGTAGGGTAATCATGTATCATGACTATTAGGTTTTGAGGAATTTTTATTACATTCATCAAATTGAAAGGGTAAATTATTTTATTAAATTTAAAAGGGGTTTTACCAAATTTGGATTCTAGATCCGATCTAAATTAAAAATTATCTTTTTATAAATTTACTTATAGCTCTTCAATAGAGAATGCACTGTTTGATGCTAAAGTACCATTATCTTTCTACAACATTAGATATCTGTAGAATGCATTTATTTACCTTGCTATTATCACTAAATACACTTTTTTTTATATTTTATTTACCCTTAATCGGTAATAACTGGCTTGATGTCTGTCTTAATAAATGATATAATGGTATCATAATCACAAAAGTTCTTTCTATCGTAGACTTGCATCATAACCTAAATTATTTATGTATTCCAATTTCAGGCAATGTTTGTGTTATCAACTTGGCATAGATAGAATCCGAATTTTGTAATTCCTTGCAAATTTATAGAATCAATCAATTTTTTGTAATACGATTTGAAATTCAGATTCATTTAATTTTCGGAAAAAGCAGCTTCTATAATTTTCGTGGCATGCTGCTCCTATTTGAGCTATTTTAATTAGAACTGCGTCTGTATCACAGTCTATATAAATTTCTTTGACTAATTGGAGATGTCCGGAAGTAGATCCCTTTTTCCATAGGGTATTTCTTGACCTACTCCAGTAATGGACATAACCTGTAGTGAGTGTTAATTTCATTGCTTCTTTATTGGCAAAGGCTAACATGAGGACATCTTTATTTTCAAAATCTTGAGTAATTACTGAAATAAGTCCATTACCTTTCTCAAAATCTAAATTTGAGACAATATTTTCCGCTTCTTTTTCACTAAAAACCAATCTATCATCAATAAATTTCATAGTTCATATCTCTCAAAAATTTATTTAAAAATTTAAAAACAAATTGAGTTATAAGGTTTATACTGGTTTGTTTTTCTCAATTTTCATTAACATTTCTTGACTTAATAACCCGAAAACATAGCCTATATTATCGCCGCTTTTTGAAGATACTTCAATATATCCTGATAGACCCCATTCTTTAACTTTTTGTTCAGCAACATCGTGGTCAACTTTTCTATATTCGACCAAATCACTTTTAGTACCAACTAGAATAATAGGGATATCTGGTACTTTTGAACGTATAAGTTCAATCCATTCTGGTAGACTTTCAAGAGTGCTCGGTTTTGTAAGGTCAAAGCATAAAATAGCTCCGGATGCACCGACAACATAACCTGGCAAAATAAAACGAAACCGTTCTTCCCCACCAAAATCCCAAATTTGTAATGTTATCACTTTTTCGCCTAATGAGGTACTAGCCCTAATTTTAACAGCAGAGAAATCTACTCCTATTGTCATTTTGGTGTTTTCAATAAAAATTCCCTTGGTAAACCTCATAAGTAATGATGTTTTTCCGACACTACCTTCACCAGCAATTACGACTTTTAAGACATATGCCGACATTTTTTCGTACCTCATTAACACAAGGTTTTTGTAAAAAATTAATTGATTTTTATATTTAATAATTTGGATCAATTTTTTTGAATTGAATTTTGTACTTAATTTCAAAAGAATTTCTATTAAAGATTTAAAATTAACATAATAAATTATGTTATAACCTTACATTTATTCCTTTATTTTTTAAATACATTTTTACATCTTGTACTGTGTATTCTCCATAGTGAAATATGCTTGCAGCAAGAGCTGCACTTGCACCACCATATTTAAAAGCGTTATAGATATGTTCTAATGTTCCTGCTCCGCCTGAAGCGATAACTGGTATTTTAATTCGGCTAGAAATAGCTTTGGTGAGGGGAATATCGAAATCCTGTTTAGTTCCATCTCTGTCCATACTTGTTAAGAGTATTTCACCAGCTCCTAGTTCTTGTCCTTTAATTGCCCATTTAATAGCATCAATACCTGTAGGTTTTCTGCCGCCATATATTACTACTTCCCACCAAAATTCACCTTCTGGTGTTTCTATTATTATCTTATCATTGTCAAGTTCTCTATTTGGGGTGCGCCTTTTAGCGTCAATAGCTAGGACGATACATTGGCTACCGAACATTTCAGATGATTCTTTAATTAAATTGGGGTCTTTTACAGCTGCAGTATTAATAGAAACTTTGTCAGCTCCTGTTGCAAGGACTGACCTGATGTCATCTAAATTTCTCAGGCCGCCACCAACTGTAAAAGGAATTGATAGATTATTAGCGGTTCTAGATACAATATTTAATAAAATATTTCTTTTATCAGAGGATGCTGTAATATCTAAAAACACAATTTCATCAGCATTTTGGGAATCATAAAGAACTGCTAGTTCTACAGGGTCGCCAGCATCTCGAATATTTACAAATTTAATTCCCTTAACGACTCGTCCTTCAGTCATATCAAGACAAGGTATTATTCTTTTTGCTAATGGCATAATTCTTCACTTTTTTAAAAGTTCTTTTAAATTTATATTTTTTTCATAAATTGCTTTACCAATCACAACTCCATAGACGCCTGTTTTTTCTATTTCCGAAATATCCTTTATAGAGCTTATCCCACCTGCAGCTATGACTGGAATTTTAATTGAATTTACCATTTTTCGTGTATTTTTAATATCTGGGCCTAAAAGTGTTCCGTCTACATCTGCAGACGAAAATAAAATGAACCCCGCGCCATTTCTTTCAATTTCTTTTGCAATTTCAAATACATTTAATTTAGTATTTTCTTGCCAGCCATGCGTTAGCAGTTCTCCATTTCTATGGTCTAAGGCAATCATTATATGTTTTGGACCAATTAAATCAACGACATCTCGAACAAATTCTGGGTTATTAATAGCTGCAGTACCGCATATAATACGTTCAACACCTAAACTATATAATTCCTCTACTTTTTCTATAGACCTAATCCCCCCACCTACTTGAATTTCGACAGGGCAGGAATCAATAATCTGTTTAATAATCTTATAATTATTTCCTTTTCCATAGGCACCATCTAAATCGACTATATGGATAGCTTTAGCGCCAGCTTCAACAAATAATTTAGCAGGGACTAAAGGGTCATCATAGTATATTTTTAAATAATCTAAATTGCCTTTTAGAAGTCGTACACATTTTCCATTTTGGATATCGATTGCGGGAATAATTAACATCATAATAAATCTCAGTTGAATATTTTACTTATATAAAATAAAGCAAAATACAAAATTTCAAAAAAATTACAAATGATCTAAGAGATATAATAAGTTTTTTAAAAACATTTCCAAAATTATAATACTAAATTTTCAAGATCGAATGGTTCATCACTTTTAATTTGTGAGTAATCATTATTTTGAAAATTACTAATTCTACTTTCAATTATTAAACTGAGTTCTCGTGTTTGTAAAGCCAATGGATACATTATTTTATCCAAAATATCATTACCAATAGCTTTATAATATTTTTCAGTATTTCCAGTAAAATTCAGACCATTTGGAAACTTTTTTCTATATTCTGAAATAACTCGGTCAATTGCATCATTCATTTGGCTTTTTTTATTGGGGTCATCTGTTTCTTCAACAACAAAAACGAACATGGTCTCAGAATCTACAAATTCATATTTTAGTCTTGAATTTTCCATTTTTAGTTCTTTTGTTTGGCCTCCTATTTCTTGCGAAAAATCGTTTAACGCCGTTAAATATCCACTAATGATAGATTCATCCTGTCTTTTTGCTGAATATGATTTATGAATTATACACACTCCCGAGGTCCTGGAAATTACAAAAATATTACTTATCATTTTTTGGAGCTTCCTCTACCACTTTTTATAGGTTCATTTGCTATATTTTTAGCAAGAATATCTAATTTCCCAGAAAAATCTCCTATAATTGCTCCATATTCAGAGAGTTTTCCAAGTGCAGTAGCTATTTCAAGCCAGCTATCTTCCACTCTATTTAATTTGTCCTTTATCTCTGATACAATATCTTCAACATTTTTCGTTAATTGTTCTACTTGTGCTAATGTAGCTTGTTTAATCTCTTCAATTGATTCACCAAAAGATTTCACCAATGCATACAATAAATAATGTTCCTTTCCTTTTATTATGCTGTAATTTGCGTCTATATTTTTTCTTAATTCTTTATCTTCATCAAGCTGTTTAATAATTTCAAGTACTTTATTTTCATAAGACATTATGACCACTTATAAACTTATTAATCTCTAATAATTAAAGATATTTAAAAAATTTATTGGTTTTTAACTAAACTTTTTAATGGGGAATGGATTTTTGATTAATCAATTTATTTTTTAGGAACAAATTTTCCTTATAATAATTAATGATATAATAATTTTCAATTTAAATATAATTAATATATATCCTCTTAAGAAAAACTTGCTAATAATATCGATTATATGTTTACTGAAGGATATAAAGAGAATTTTATTAGGGTAATCATTGAATTTAAAATTAATTAGTTATTTTGATTGAAATGGATTTAATTTACTCAAAATTTTTTAATCATAAAAAGAAAAAATCCTTTACAAAAATGATTTTATATTCTTTAAAGAAATTCATAATTCATTTTTAATTTTTTTAAGTTGAGATAATTCTTCAGTAAATTCTGTAACTATTTTTGCAAATTTTAAGCCTTCTGCAGCAGAAACCCATTCAAGTCTTAATCTATTTGGGTTTATCCCGATCCAATCTAATATTTCTTTTGTTTTATTAATTCTCACTTCAGCTATTTCATTTCCATCGATGTAATGGCAATCTCCTGGGTGGCATGCACAAACTAACACTCCATCTGCCCCTAGTTCAAATGCTTTTAATATAAATACCGGGTCGACCCTACCTGAACACATTACTCTTATTATTTTAATTGAAGGGGGATATTGATATCTACTTACACCCGCCAAATCTGCTCCTGCATATCCACACCAATTACATAGAAACGCCACAATATTAACATTAAGATTATTATTTATTGCATCATTTATCAGAGGTAATCACCTTAATCATCTCTATTATTTGTGAATTAGTGAAATTTTTAGCTTTAATAGCTTGGACTGGGCAAACAGCGGCACATTTACCGCACCCCATACATAAATTATTAATAATAGTAGCTTGTTCAAATAAAATTAATTCGTTGTTAATTAATTTTTCTTTAGGTGTAATTATAATTGCATCTTCGGTGCAAGTTTTAATGCAAAGCCCACATCCAATACATTTAGTGGGGTCAATTTCAGCGATCATACCATAGTCATAAAGGTTTTTTTTAGATAAAATAGTAGCAGATCGAGCTGCGGTTCCAAGAGCCTCAATAATTGATTCATCAAGAATAGTGGGCCCTCTAGCAGTGCCACAAATAAATATACCTTCTCTATTTAAATCAAGTGGCAAAACTTTCACATGCGCCTTCATATAAAGTCCGCCTATAGATTCAGCGTGTGGTATCCTCAAGATTCTTGAAAATACTTTATTTTCTTGAATAACATCTACTGGAGTTGATAAAATCAATAAATCTGCATTAAGTATAGCAGAATATCCTGGTTTATATACTTTTATTTTCAATTTTTGTCCTTCAGACTTAACAAATGGGGGCATCTCTGGAAAATATCTTATAAAAGTGATTCCTTCATTTCTTGTGTTTCTATAGAGCTCTTCTCCATATTTATCCGGCATAACTATGTCTCGATAAAGGATATAGATATTTTTATCTGGATACATTTTCTTAAGGGACAATGCATTTATTAGAGCATTAAAACAGCAAGTTCTAGAGCAATATCCACGTCTCCCTATTTCTCTTGAGGCAACACATTGAATCATAACAATATCTTTACTGCTTTCAATAAGAGCTTTTGTAGCTGGATTTGAATCGATTTTATTTAACATATTAATTAATTCCATTTGAGTAAAAACTCTTGGACTTATCCCATAACAATAGTATCCAAGTGGTTTAATTTCTTTTGCTCCAATGGCAATTATTATGGCACTTGCATGGAAATCTACAATTTTATCATCTTTAAGAGAAATTGCTTGAATTTTAAAATTCCCGATTATTCCTTCAATTTCAATGAGAGCATGTTGAGTGTAGATTGAAATATTGGGATGTTTTAGTAATTCAAGGCGCAAATTTTTCAGAAATGGATATGGGTCTTCTAAAGGAGATATAAATTTAGCAAATTTATTTATATCTGCTCCTATTTTCTCGCGTTTCTCAAGAATAATACATTGATACCCTTGATTTGCAATAGATAATGCTGCGACCATACCGGAGATCCCACCCCCTACTACTATTCCCACTGGTCTTACTGGAATTCTTCGTTGCTTAACTGGTTCTAATAGTTTTACTTTTGCGACTGCCATATGAATTAATTTTTTAGCTTTTTCAAGCGCCAGTTTTGGGTTATTTGAATGGACCCAATAACATTGGTCTCGAATATTTACCAGTTCAAGAAGGAATTGGTTCAGTCCCCCCTCACGACAGACATCTTGGAATGCAGTTTCGTGCAATCTTGCTGAACATGCAGCAATTATAAACCTATTTAAATTGTTATTTTTAATTAGGTTTTTGATATGTTCTGAGGCATGCCTTGAGCATGCAAAAATACTAGTTTCTACGAGCACTACATTTTCAAGTGTTTTTGAATATTCTATTAAATCGAAAATTGAAAAAACGCTTTTTAAATTCATTCCACATGTACAAATTAGAATTCCAATTCTGGGTGGGTCTAATGGTAAGACCAATTTTTCGCTGGATTTATAGACCTTCTTTTTAATTTCTTTTCCTTTTACTGAAGCCAGGAATTCAGCCACTTTAGCAGCAGCGGCGCTCCCTTCAATAACAGAACTTGGAATATCTTTTGGACCTCTTGCGCATCCACATATATATACACCTTTTCTAGTACTATTAATTGGCATAAAATGTGAATATTCTTTAAAGAAACCGTTGTTATCAAGATCTATTTTTAGAATTTCTGCTAATTTCTTAGCATCAGGCGTTGGAACAAGAGCAACAGCCAAAACTACAAGATTAGCTCTTAATTTGATTTGTTTACTATTTCTAATATCTTCATAAGTAATAATCAAATCGTTATTTATAGGATCTTCTTCAATAAAACCAATCCTACTCTCCGTATATTGAATTCCATATTTATGTTTAACTTTCTCATAAAATTCATTAAACCCTTTACGAAAAACCTGAATATCGCTTTTTAATACTATACATTCTATATCTGGAAAAGATTTTTTGGTCAAAACGCTTTGTTTCGCTAAATACATACAACAGATATTGCTACAATAAGGTACTCCATTTTTAACTGATCTTGAACCAACACAAGAAATAAATGCAATTTTTTTAGGCATTTTCTGGTCTGATGGTCTAATTACTAGCCCTTGAGTAGGTCCAAAAGCGCTTAATATTCGTTCATATTCGAGAGAAGTAATTACATTTTTAAAATCAATTCCATAATTTTTAATTCTATCAAGGTCTATAGTTTCAAATCCAGTTGAAACAATAATTGCGCCAACCTGAACTGTAATTATTTCATCTTTTTGATCAAAATCTATAGCATAAGCTTTACAAGCATTTTTACACAGACCACATTTATCTTCTTTTAATTTTAAACAATGTTCTTTATCAATTGTATAAATTAGTGGGACTGCTTGTAAAAAAGGGACATCAATGGCTTTTCTTTTAGTCATACCCAGTTCAAATTCATTAGGAAATGAAACGGGACATATATTTGCGCAATCGCCGCAACCATGACATCTCTCTTCATTTACAAATTTAGCTTTTTTGAGGACTTTTACTCGAAAATTTCCTGGGACTCCTTCAACTCCAATTACTTCGCTATATACTAAAACTTCAATATTTTCGTGATAATTAACTTCTACCATTTTTGGAATAAAGATATTAAGAGAGCAGTCATTTGTTGGATATTTAGTACTCGATTGGTCGCTTACTAGACAATTCAAGCAAGTAGAATCAAAAGCTGCTGTTTTACCCCCAATTTGTGCCATCTTTCCTCCTAAAGATGTCCTTTTTTCTACCAAATATACTTTAAACCCAATATTAGCCAGATCAAGAGATGCTTGAATTCCCGAGACTCCTGCTCCAATAACTAGGACAGCTCCGATATATTCTTTTTCAGTTTTATTTAAGACCATTTTTAATCTAATTCTTTTTTATATTAAATAAATTAATATTTTATTTTGAGACACAAGTTTTAATCATTTCTAAAATCTGTGAGTTCGTGAAATGTTTAGCAGTAATAGCTTGTACTGGGCATGAAACAACGCATTTACCACATCCTTTACACAATTGGTTAATAATATGGGCTTGATGTGTTAAAATTTTAATATTATTTATTACTTTTTTGGTAATGATTATTTCTATTGCATTATAGGGGCAGATATCTTTACATATCCCGCAACCAATACATTTATTTGGGTCCACTTCTGAAATGATGCCTTCTACTATAAGGTTATCCTTGGCGAGGACTATTCCCGCCCTTGAAGCAGCTCCCAATGCTTGGTTTATAGTACTAGTGATATCAGATGGAAATCTTGCAGAACCGCATAGATATATACCATCTGTTGCAAAATCAAGAGGTCTCAATTTTATATGAGCTTCAAGAAAAAATCCACCCAACTCTTGAGAAACGGGGACTTTTAATATCTTAGAGATCTTCTCATTATCTTCTCTGGGGATTAATGGGGTTGATAATACTAAAAGGTCTATTTCAAATTGTAATTTTATATCTCCTTCTACTTGTAATAATAATTTATTATCTTTCCTTTTAACTGTAGGGGGGTTATATTCGTCATACCTGATAAAAGTAATTCCATTTTCTCTGGCTTTTCGATATAACATTTCAGTATCTTTTCCAGGTAGGACTATGTCCCGATGAAGGATAAATATATTATGAGAGGGATATCTCTCTTTAATCAATAATGCATTTTTTATAGCAATTAGACAGCAAATTCTAGAGCAATAGTTTCTTTTATTTTTTTCTCTTGAACCCACGCATTGGATCATAGCAATATTTTTAATATTTTCAAAGAAATTCTTTCCATTTTCCATTGTATTCGAATTTTTTAACATTTTTTCTAGTTCTAATTGAGTAATTATTCGATTATCAATTCCATAATCGTAATATCCATCAGGTTTAAATTCATCAGCTCCGGTTGCTATAATTATTGTGGCACATTCTAAATTCGTTATTTTTGAATCGGTCAAAGATTTAATTTTTGCATCGAAATTACCAATTGATCCTTTTAGATCTGTTATAATTGAATTTAGAAAAATTTTGATATTGCTATGACTTTTAACTTTATCTTTTAATTTATTTAGAAACGAATCTGGATTTCTAAAAGATGGATATATAGTATTAATATCATTTAATATTCCACCAAGGGTATTACTTTTTTCAATTAAAAAGCATTTAAATCCTTGCTCTGCTATTGAAAGTGCTGCGGTCATACCTGCGATCCCACCACCTATAATAATGCATCCAGATTTTATTTTTGTCCTTATTGTTTTTATTGGTCTTAGTAATTTTGATTTAGCAATAGTCATCTCAATTAATTTTTTAGATTTTTCAGTAGCGAGTTCCGGTTCATGCATATGTACCCATGAGCATTGATCTCGTATATTTACAAGTTCAAATAAATATTCATTTAGACCTCCTTCCTGGCATGTTTGTCTAAATAAAGCGTCATGAGTTCTTGGAGAACAGGAAGCTATAATAAATCTATTAAGGTCATACTTTTCGATCATTTCTTTAATTTTATTTCTTGTGCTATCTGAGCATGAATACATTTCTGATGTTGCGATTACTACATTTGGTATTTTTTTTATATGGTCTACTACCTTTTCAACATCGACGATCCCGCCAATATTTGTACCGCATTTACATACAATTACCCCGATTTTAGGTGGATCGTTGGGTAATACTTCTTTTTCTTTAATAATTTTATGTTTTTTATTTGCGATAGTTCCTCTTACAGAAGCTAGAAATTCTGCAGCTTTTGCTGCGACAGAACTACCTTCCAATATTGATTCTGGAATATCTTTAGGACTTTTTCCAAAACCGCAAGCAAAAACTCCATTTTGAGAAAAAATCAAATTGCCAAGTTTATCGTCCATTTTATAGAAATTATGATTATCAAGGTCCAATTTCAATATTTCAGCTAATTTTTTCGTGCCACTTGATGGAACAAGTGCGACCGCAAGAACAACTAATTGGACCCTTAATTCTTCATTTTGCTTTGATTTAGTATTTTCATAGCGAATAAATAAGTCTTTAGTAATAGGATCCTCATCAATACTCCCAATTCTACCATTAATATAGTTTACTTTATATTCTGATTTAGCTCGGTCAATAAATTCATTAAAACCTTTACCAAAAACACGTATATCGCTTTTTAAAATATATAAATCAATATCGGGAGAATGCTCTTTTGTAATTATACATTCTTTTGCTAAATACATACAGCAAACATTACTACAATAAGGTACTCCCGAGTTAACAGATCTAGAACCCACACATGATATAAATGCAATTTTATCTGGCTTTTTTAGGTCAGAAAACCTGAGAATCTGACCTCCTGTCGGCCCTGATGCGCTCAACAACCGTTCATATTCAAGTGCACTTATTACATTTATATAGTCATAACCATATCGAGGAATTTTATTTATATCATACACATCAAATCCCGTTGATAGAATAATTGCACCCACTTCAATTTCAACAGTTTCGTCTTTTTGGGTATAATAAATAGCGTTGGCGTCACATGCTCGTTCGCATAACCCGCAATCTATACACCTCTTCTTATCAATTGTATATACCAATGGGACTGCTTGCGGAAATGGGATATAAACAGCTTTTCTGGGTGCCAATCCTATATCAAATTCATTTGGAGCATAAATTGGACATATTTCTGCGCACATGCCACATCCATTACACTTATTTTCATCAATATACCTAGCTTTCTTAAGTAATTTTACAGTAAAATTACCAGGTTCACCTTTAACATCTAAAACTTCATGATATGTTAAGAGTTCAATATTTTCATGTCTATTTATTTCGATCATTTTTGGTGCTAAAATACATAAAGAACAGTCATTGGTAGGAAAAGTTTTGTCCAGTTGAGCCATACGACCACCAATAGAAGGATTTTTCTCGACTAAATATACCTTAAAGCCTAAATCACCTAGGTCTAAAGAAGCTTGGATACCTGCTACACCGGCTCCAATGACCATCACAGCACCTATATATTCCCGTCTAATTTTATCAAGTACCATTTTAAAATCTTCACATAAATCTAAATTAAAAATAATATTTTAGCTATAAATGTGGATAGGTCTATTATTCTTATATTATATCTTTTTTCTAAATCTTCTGATTTTTCGTCTAATAAACATTCAAAATGGATTTTACATTTTGGACATGTTGTTATTAAAATTTCGGCAATTTCATCTGCTTCACTTATACGGTCCATTCTTATTACTTTTTTAAGAATATCACAATGCCAACAACTTACACCACAACATAATGAATTTTCTCGATTTCTCGGCATTTCCGAATATTTAATTCCAGGGACGCTTTTTATAATATCTCTAGGTGGCTCATAAACCTTCATGTGCCTTCCTAATCGACATGGGTCATGATATGTTATTTTATAGGGAAATTCATAAGGGAATTCTAATTCTTTTACCTTTAACTTTTTATCAATAAATTCCGAAAAAGAGATAACTTCAAAATTAATTGGCTTAACAAGTCGAGGATAATCATATTTTAAAGTCCTATATCCTTCAGCACAAGTAGTAATAACAATCTTAGCACCAGTTTTTTCGATCTCTTTAATATTATATTCAGCTAATTTTTTAAAATTTTCAAAATCGCCATTCCACAAAAGGTCATGCCCGCAGCATTTTTCATGTTTTAAAATTACAGGTTCAATATTTAAATAATTTAGAATTCTAACAGTATTAATAGAAATATTTGTATATGTACGGTCTAATACAATATCGAAAAACGGAGTACAACCAGTCCAATATAAAATATCACCTTTTTCTTTTATTTTTAAGCCTTTATACAATTCGTGTCTAGATTTCCCAGTATAATTTTCTTTAATTTGGAGCCTTGCTATATTTGAAAAAATTCCAAAATGTGCCTCTTCAAATCCAATACCTTGTTTTAAAAATTCAGTCCGCGCTTGTCTAATAAATTCTGGGAAATTAACATTCATCGGGCAGACTTCTACACAACTTCCGCATGTTAAGCAATTCCAAACATCTTTAACAATTTCATCTTTATTTAAATTTAAAATCCAATTTTCAGCAATCAATCTTGGAGTAAAATCGCTAATTTGACTTAACGGACAGACAGAAGTACATTTACCACAAGAATAACATTTACTTATATCTTCAATATTTAACTCCAATTTTCCAACTTTGACCATTTAAATAATTACCTCTTTCATCAATTTGGGTTTAGATTGATTTAATGTTTAATAGACTTTTTTATCATTTCAATAATTTGAGGAAAAGTAAAATAAGGTGCATAAATAGCATGTACGGGGCATTGGACAACACATTTATAACAAGCTCGACAATTAGCTTCAATAATTCTTGCTTTTTTTACTTTTATGGTATCTGGTCTACCATCTTTCTCTATTCTTTCATTGACTATCATTTCTTTATCTTCTAATACTATAACGTTTGCAGTACATACTTCTGTGCAATATCCGCATCCAATACATTTATCTTCGTCAATTTGTGCTGCAATACTGAAAGTTTCTACGGTTTCACCGGACAATAATGTTCCTACTCTCATTGCTACACAGCTTCCTTGAATTATTGATTCTTCAACCGAAACTGGCCCTCCAATACATCCACAGAAAAAAATGCCTTCAGTTGGAGAGTCAAGTGGCCTTAAATTCTCGTGCGCACTAGCTAAAAACCTATTTTTATCGCGGTTTACACGTAAAATCCGTATTAACTCTTCATTTTCCTTTGGGACTATTGAAGTACTCAATACTATAAAATCTGAATATATTTGCATATCTTTTTTATTTTCTCTTGATTTATAATCTACTACTAGATTTCCATCTATACTTTCAATTTCTGGACTCATTTCATCTGCATAATGGACAAATTTTATGCCCTTTTCTTTTGCAATATCTTCAAATTCCTCGTAATTCTGAGGAAGGGATATGTCTCTATATAAAATTGAAATGTCTAGTGATGGTATATTTTCTTTTAGCCAGAGTGCATTCTTAATTGCGACTGAGCAACAAATTCTAGAACAATATGTAAATCCAATTTTTTTTCTTGACCCTGCACATTGGATCATAGTCAATCTTTTATTTTCAAGAGGTGGCAATAAATCATTTTTAATAAGATATTCTAGATCAGATTGAGTAATAACTTCATTTAAAATACTCCAATTACCATATCTACCCCGTGGAATAATTTCATCAGCTCCAGTTGCTACAATTATTGCACCAACAGTTAGTTCAGTCCAATCGTTCTTATATGAAATTGTAACTGTAAAATTTCCTACATGACCTTTAATATCATAAACAAAGGAATTTGTATAAATTTCAACATTCGGGTTGTGCGTTATTTTTTCAATTAATTCTTCTAATTTCTTATCTGAATCTTCAAAACTTGGAAAAATTTTATTTAATTTAGTGAGTTCTCCTCCAATTTTATCTGATTCCTCGATTAAATAGACATAAAAACCTTGTTTTGAAATGTCTAATGTCGCAGAAATACCCGCAGGGCCACTTCCGATGACTAATATAGCTGGCTCAACAACTATTTCACTTAATTTTATTGGTGTTAATAATCGTGCTTTAGCAATACTCATTGAAATCAAACTTTTTGCTTTTTCAGTTGCTGCTTTTTTATTATTTGAATGTACCCACGCACATTGGTCTCTAATATTGACCATTTCAAATAAATATGGGTTTAATTTACTTTTTCTTATTACCTTCATAAAAAGTGGTCCAAGAATTCGGGGAGAACATGAGGCTATAATAAACCTATTTAAGTCATATTCTTTAATAATATTTGGAATTCTCTTCTGAACTTCTGATGAACACGCGTGGTGGACATCTTCTAAATAAACGATATCCTTAACGCTTCTAAAATGATCTATTAATTCCTCAATATCAATATAATTAGAAATATTAATTCCACAATGGCATATAATTAGTCCAATTCTGGGAGCTAAATCCTTGTCAATTTCTTTTAATTCAATAATTTCTTCTTCTGTTCTAAAGGAATTTTTTACTGAAGATAATAAACTCGCCGCTTTTGAAGCAGCAGCCTCCGATTCAATTATTGTAGTTGAAATATCTTTTGGATTTTTACAGCACCCACAAAAATAGATACCTGGATAACCCGTTTCAACAGGTGTTAAAATATCTGGACTCTTAAAGAACCCATCTTTGGTCTCTAAATTTAATAATTTAAAAAAGTAATCTACTCCTTTAGAAGGTACCATGGCATTTTGTAAAACTACGAGGTCGACTTCTATTGACTCCCCATTTGTTAAGGTTATTTTTAAATTTTTATTTTCGATCTCTATAATTGAGTCAACTTCATATTCAAGATAAATTATTTCATTTTTTTCAGCGACCTTGTTCATATATTCTTGGTAAAACTTACCATTCACATTTCTATAAGGTCCAATAACAAATGCTTTTATATTGTAATTTTCATTCAAAATAGAAATTTGTTTATGAAGATACATACAACAAACTGAGGAACAATATTTATTTGTTTTTATATCTCTTGATCCTACGCATTTAATCCATGCTACTCTTTTTGGTATTTTTTTATCAGATGGTCTTATTGGTTTTCCAATACCCATAAAAGGATTAATCAAACCTTCTAATTCATATCCTGTTATTATATTCTCATATTGGTCATATCCATATTTTGGCAATGAAGATGGGTCATACATTTCAAATCCAGTAGCAATTATTATTGCACCCACTCTTAAACCAATTTCCTTTTCTTTTTCATCAAAATTGATTGCTTTTTCTTTACAAATTTCTTCACATAATTTACAAGATTGGTCTTTAAAATACAAACAATGTTTATCGTCTATTACATAGCTGTTTGGGACAGCTTCTTGAAATGGAATATAAATTGCAGAGCGAGTAATAATTTTGTTTTTATTATTAGTTGGTATTTCTTTTACTGGACAGATTTTCGAGCATTCACCGCAAACTATACATGCTTCTTCATTGACATATTTTGGTCTTAGATGTATTTTAACAGTAAAATCGCCAGGTCCACCAGAAATATCTTTAATATCTACATTAGTATATATTTTTATATTAGGATGAAAAATTGCTTCTGTCATTACTGGATGTAAAATACATAATGCACAATCACCGGTTGGGAATACCTTGTCTAGCCTTGCCATATTACCTCCAATATGTGATAATCTTTCTAGGAGATATACCCTAAAACCTTGCTTTGCTAGCTCTAATGAGGCATTAATACCTGCAATACCTGCTCCTACAACACAAACTGCACCTATATTCACTTATATCATCATTTTGTAAATTTAACTTTAAACATTTTGATTAATTTAAGATAATTTTTTAAAACCACCGAATTGCAAAGTTCGGTATCTCCCTATTCCTTAAATTTACGAATAGAGTTCATCTAACTGGTTTTATTTAATTCAAATATTCCATCGATATATTCTTCTAATGCAAGATTGCGATAAAGCCTTAAAGTAATCGATTCTGACTTACATGAGCTCACGCACATTCCACAACCTTTGCATAGCACTTCATTTACAGTAAATCTATCGTCTGTGTCTAATTTAATTGCACTATATGGACAGATCATTGCACATAGCCCACATCTACTGCACCTATCTTGGTCTATTATTGCTTTAATTAATTTTAATTCGACAAAACCATTGTTGATAGGAATCTTCGCGAGAGAAGCTGCAGCTTTTCCCTGCATAACTGATTCAGCAATTGACTTAGGACCTTGGACGGCGCCACATATATATATACCGGGTATCTTTGTACTTATTGGGTCTAACCTTTCATGATATTCTTTTAGAAATCCATCCCGACTTTTTTCCAATCGTAAAATTTCAGCAATTTCATTTGTCCCTTCTGATGGGGTCATTGCGACCGATAAGATCACCAGATCTATTTCTAAATTCAATATCTTTTTACTTAAAGTATTTTCAACTTTTACCATCAGATTTTTGTTAGGGAGTTCAATAACACCCGCAACATTTCCTCTGACATATTTAATACCCATTTCTCTCGATTTTAGATAATATTCTTCATAGCTTTTACCTGCAGCTCTGATATCCATATATGCAATATATACTTCTATTTCTGGATCATGCTGTTTTATTAAGCTCGCATTTTTAATAGCTACCATACAACAGACTCCAGAACTACAATGCGGATTAGTCTTCAAACTTCTTGACCCAACACATTGGATCATTAATATCCTTTTTGGATGTTTTTTATCGGAAGGTCTTATTAGTTGTCCAAGTGTAGGTCCATTTGGGGCGATAATCCGTTCTAGTTCTAGTTGTGTCAGGACATTTTCAAATTTACCGTATCCATACATACCATTTGGAGTAAATGTTTTGAACCCGGATGCAATTATAATGGCGCCTACATTAATTGTTTCAATCTGTGGTTCCATATTATAATTAATTGCATCTTGTTTGCACACTTTTTCACAAAGTCCACATTTAATACACATTTTTTCATCAATGGTATAAATACTCGGAACTGCTTGAGGAAATGCTCTATAAATTGCTTTTCTGTGGCCTAAATTCAAGTCGAACTCATTAGGAGCATAAATCGGGCAGACAGTTTCGCATTCTCCGCAACCATTACATAGGTTTTCCATAACAAAACTGGTTTTTTTCTCTATTACCACTTTGAAATTACCAATGTTTCCCTCTACTGATTTGACATTGGCATATGTAATTAATCTCACATGAGGATTATTGGCAACTTCTAACATTATGGGACCAAGAATTCATATTGAGCAATCGTCAGTAGGGTATGTCCTGTCTAATTTTGCCATATGTCCACCAATTGTTGGTTGACTTTCTACTATAATTGTTTCTATTCCCTCATTAGCTAAATCCATGGCTGCATTTAAGCCTGCAACACCACCACCAATGATTAAAACAGAAGGCACTACATCTATTCTTTTTCTAGGGATCTGTTCTAAATATTTGGCTTTTTTCACAGCACCCATAAGAAGCTCTTTAGCTTGTTGTAAAGCTAATTCTTTATCTTTCATATGGACATACGAGCAATGTTCTCTAATGTTTACAAATTCTAAATAGCCACCGTCTAATTCGACCTCTTCAAGAACATTACGAAAAACTGGTTCATGCGTCAATGGAGTACATGCCGCCACAATAACTCGGTTCAAGTTATATTCTTTTACTTTATTTTTTATCAGATCAGCTCCAGGTCCAGAACAAAGCGAGATAATTTGTTCTACTACCGTTACACCCAGCGTTTTAGCGTATTCTTGTAATCTATCAATATCTACTACCGATGAAATATTGATACCTCAGCGACATAGAAAAATTCCGATGCGAGGAACTTCATTATTGTTCGTTCTTATGCACCACCTCTGAATTATTTTAAATATTTAAATAAACCAATATTTTTCTTAATTATATAAAAAATGATAATGATTTTGACATTATAAAAAGATTCTAATAATTTTACCCAATTCGTTTAGTTAATAAATAACCAGTTTGCTTGAACCCTACTTGCCTAAAATAACTATCTGTTTCAGAAATTTCAGTTGGAATTGTAATACGAATCTTACCGACATTCAAAATACTGAGAATATCAACACCTCTTATCAAGAGACTTCTACCAATACCTCGATTTCTATAAGCTGGGTGGACTACCGCATGAGAAATCACGCCTACAGTGGGTCCAGCAATGCTCTTATACATAGTCAAGAAACAAATTCCTACAATTTTTTTAGTTTCATTATGAAGTGCTACTAATTGACGACATTTTGGATTATAAATTCGTTCCTTCATAGTTTTTGCCCATTCATTTTCATTAAACGGTACTCCTACTGTATCTGAATAAACTTTTAATAATTCGACCGTTGCCTTAAAGTCTCTCGGATTATACTCTCTAATATCAATAACATCTCGTTCCATTACACTACCCTCTAATTTAAACCCAAATCTTTGAAACAATTTTATTGCGGGTTTTACTTGTTCGTGAACTTTAACTCGAATTATTTCAATCCTTGAATGCGACAATATCTTAAATCCTTTTTCAACCAATTTTGTAGCTATACCTCTTCTCTGATAATTCGCATCAACTATCGTGTTTTTTATCAATCCCTCATAGTCCCCAGTTAGTGCATTCCGCTCAATATCTGCAAAACATATCCCTACAACTTTACCATCAAGTTCTGCAATTAATGTATGAAATTCTGGTGTAAGAGCCCGCAATTTAATTGTCTTTTTAGCATCTAACTCATCAAATTCTTTTACTCCTAGTAATCTTGAATAATCCTTCATTAAAATTAGAGCTTGATCCAAATCTGAGGGTTTATATTCTCGAATTATTACCAAAAATATTCCTTCCATTTAACTTTTTAATTAGGATAATTTAATTTTTTCATTTTTTTTACTTTTTATTTTCTAATTTAAATTATTTCATTAACATACTTAATTTTATAAATAATTAATTAGATACAAAAATTTTTATGTAAAAACGAATTTAAATAAAAAAATTATAAAAAATAAACTATAAAATCAAAAATCCAATAATTTTAAACGAGGAAAAAATTAAATTTTTAAATACTATTAGTATTATCTTTAATACTTTTCTTTCTCTTCTATAAGTTTAATTATAGTAAATAATTCCTTTTGTAATGGTCTGTACTGTTTAAAATAAGCTTCAGGTGTAATTTTTCCACTGTTAAATAATCTGTCAATATTTTCTAATGTTTTCTCAATAGCAAATTTATCTTCATATAATTTTATAATTGGGCGAGTTTGAGCCGTGGTTATCTGCGAAGGATTATTATGTAAATGAGGGCGTATAATATTAGTATTGCGAGAAATGGACTCGATAGAATTTTTATTTATGTTCTCATTTTTTGTCTCTATATCCCTTCTATATTTTTCATGATCTTGAAGCACTTGCGCAAATGGCATTTTAAAGCCGTCTGTATTTTGATTTATAGGGATAGTTATGTTAATAGAACCTGGTTGAGGCATTTGGGGTAATTGGGACATTTGGGGCATTTGATTTGACATTCGATTAGTTTCAATAGGTCTTGGAACAATGGGTGCGTTATTTTTTAGATTGTTCAATGAAACTCTATCAATATTCGATAATATTTTGGAATTATTTTGTTCAAAATTAATATTTTTATTAAAAATTTCGTTCATTTTTCTATTATTTATGTTTTTGTCAATAATAAAATTTTCTCTTGAAATCTCTTCGCGATTTAATATTTTAGAAATATACCTGTTAATATTATTTTTTAAATCCGAAATTTCAATATCTATTTTTCCCAGCCGCTGAATTAAAAAGTTATCATCATTGGAATAGTTTTGAAAATTCATTGCAATATTTAAATAATGAACAATCGCCCCTAAAATTTTATTTGCACCGTCTAAAACCAGAATTCCTTTATCGGTAATAATTTTAAGTTTTTTAAAGATACGGCCCGTTATAAATGCATTCTGGACGCTTTTTAATTCAATTTTAAATAATTTCTCTTTAACTTTGTTGATAAGTCCCTTTTTATAAATAAA
The DNA here is from genome assembly GCA_005191425.1 of Candidatus Helarchaeota ASGARD archaeon Hel_GB_B. Classification (GTDB taxonomy): domain Archaea; phylum Asgardarchaeota; class Lokiarchaeia; order Helarchaeales; family HEL-GB-B; genus HEL-GB-B. The sequence continues at coordinate 4,473 of SUPR01000043.1, read as the reverse complement.
TATTATCCTTTTATTTGTAATAAATAGTACACCGCGTTTAGGTGGTAATTCATTGTCCTCAAACTTCACAAAATGTATATGTTTAAAAGCACAAACAGGTAATTCATTTATTCTTAAATTCAGTTCTTCTTCATATTCATCATAAATTAATTTATAGTATTGGATCACGCTAATTTTCGATTTCAAAACAATTAAATTTGCAATCATGGGTTTCAATGAAATATCCACGAAATTTTTAAAAGTATTAACATTCTCCTTGATCTGATTAATTATTGACTCAATTTCGTAAAAATTTAATGGATTCCAGGTATCTATATCAATAAAACGATATATTCTTGACCTTATAAAACCAAAATCCTTTTGAAAATGGTTCATTATTTCTAATTTTACTTTATTGACTGTGTTATATATCCATAATAACGAATGCTCTATTTTTGCATCATGTTTATAGCCCAAGGTCCTAAGTGTTATCAATTCTTGTTTATGTACTCTACAATCATCTAGAAATTTTTTCAGTTTATAATATCCATATCTAAAATCCTGAATAGTTGTTTGGAATTCTTGTTTTAATTGTTTTCTTTTTTCAATTATTGTTAAGATATCATCTGATTTACAATTGGGACATATTTTTTTTGAAATTCTACCATTTCGAATATTTGTTGATTTACAATCCATACATACTAAAATTGTTCCATTTAAAGAATTTTCTTTAATTCTCGATTTTATTCTGGTGCTATTACAATTTGCACATACATAAAAATCATTTTCTTCTCTCTCAATACAATTATTACAAAAACTCAGTTTGCACTGATTACAATAAAAAACCGCACTTTTTTCATCACAGAAATTACATTTACTTTTTAATGTTGAAATAGCAATCCCTCGGTTGATTGCGTCTATAATAATTTTTTAATTAATATTGAGAGGTTAACAAAAATATGAACAAATTTTCTTTTTTAATTAAGTAATACAATAATATTATTCATGTATTACCTAATCCTTCTATAAAATTCAGAATTTTTAAAAGGAGTAAAATTAAATAAAAAATGATATATACTATATTTTCATAATTAGTGAATAATTTATTGTCAAAATATCTAAAAATAAAAATATATATTATTTATCTGTTTCTTTTACCTGAAATAAAATCTTCTACCATTTGATACGCCAATGAATCTGGATATTGCTCGGGGGGATGTTTAAAAGCGTATGATGAAATACTAATTAATCTCCCTGCTATTTTCCTGTCTAATGCAAGTTTCATAGCCCTTATTACATCGATTACCACACCAGCAGAATTTGGGGAATCCTCTACCCCTAACTTAACATTAAGATATATCGGTTGGTCTCCGAATTTCTTTCCTTTAATATGGATGTAACAAATTTTTTTATCACCTAAAAAACCTACATAATCACTTGGACCTATACGCACTGGAATTTTGTATGGGACTTGACTTGTTACTGCTTCTGTTTTACTAATCCTTTTTGTGATAAGTCTATCTTCTTCTGTCATGTTTAAAAAATCTGTATTCCCACCGATATTTAATTGATATGTTTCTTCTACCTTTACACCTCGCCGTATTAATAAATCTACCAAGACTCTATGAACAATTGTGGCTCCTACCTGCGATTTAATATCATCACCAGCTATAGGTAGCCCTGCACTTTCAAATTTTTTAGCCCATTGGTCATCTGAAACAATAAATTCTGGGATACAATTTATAAACCCTACGCCCGCATCTAATGCAGCTTGAGCATAGATTCGACTACCCTCTTTACTTCCTACTGGTAAATAATTCACCAGCATGTCAGCTTTAACAGACCTGAGCACCTCAGCAATATCCACAGGTTGTATTTCGGTCGGATCATAACAATAAAATGCATCCTTCATATGGAGTGCACATCCATCACTAATTGGCCCTGGCATGACTTCAAAACCCATCTTAGGCAATTTTTCGTTTCCAATGATTGGTGCTGAACAATTTGGTTCCGCATATATCGCATCACTAATGTCTTTACCTATTTTTTTTGTATTTATTTCAAAAGCTGCTACAAATTCAATATCTCTTGGTCTATATCCACCAAAATTTACGTGCATTAAACCCGGAACAAATTCATCGTCCGGCGCATTACGATAATAATGTACACCTTCTATTAAACTTTTTGCACAATTTCCTAATCCAGCTATTGCTACACGAATTTTTTTACCCATTTTTTCTACCTCGCAATTTTATTCTAAATAAATCCAAGGTCTATCATTTTTATCTCATTATATTTATTTAATTGTTTTGAAAATCCTTGATAAAATGGTCAAAATGATCCAAAAAATATCGCTAATAATATAATTAAATCCGTTTTTATTAATTTATTGTCAGTTTTTGAGAATAAAGAAATTAAAGGTTCTAATTAGCAATTTGATACCTTTTATTATAAACCTCAAAACTTCTAACATAATTTTAACATAAAATTGTTAACATTTTGAATTATAATTATATATGACAATTAATAAAAATTATCATCCTAAATTTCTAACTATTCACTTTAAATTTTTTTGTCTAAATATTCTAAACTTAAAATTATAATATATTTTTAATTTTTATGATTGAAATTTCTAAGATAAACTCTTTATTCAAATATAAAATAATCTATTTAAATTAAATTAAAAATATTATAAATTATAACGAAATTCAATATTTAAATCAAATAGTCCAAAAGAATTAAAAATGTATATTTATTGCTCTTATTGATAATTCTCATAATTTATGGACTAATAAAAATAAGGATTTTATTTGTAATTGGTAAATAAATGTATAGGGTCTTGAAAAATGTCTATTGGTAATATTCGGATTTTTAGGTTATTGGTCGTACTACTTTTTATACTAATCCCGATTTATTATTTTTCGATTTTTTATATAGTAGATGTTTTAAGTTCTGGTAGTTTATTTTTATCTTGGTTTCTCGCTTATTTAGATAGAAATTTTGTTATTTACCTTTTGATGCCTCTTGTTTTATCTATTTCTTGGTTTATTCTTTTAATTCTTTTTAAAGACAATTTTGCAGAATCTTTTCAAATAATGCATGACACTCGTTCCGTTATTACACCTCGTTGGACTATCTTTTTTGGTCTAAATGCGCTTCTGATTGTTGGGCTATTTATAATGCCCGTAATTTCAAATCTAATGGCATTTTTTGGCTTTTTCGTATTATCCTGGCGGATCTTTATCGCTTCTGATTGGGCTGAAAATAAAGGACGCGGTGCAAATATTTGCTGGTTTTTTATAGTAGTAATTCTTCTTGAAATTTTACCAATAATGGTAGCTTGGGAAGGATATTACAATTATCCTATTTTACAAAATGTCCTATGGAATATCTGGATAAATAATTTACCCGAATTTTATTCTTTCTTAATTGTTATTTTTAATGCATTTACTATTGGGTCATTAACGCGTATTATCGCTACTAAAACATCCGAATTCGAAGCAAATCAAGATCAAACGACCGAGCTAAATCTTCCAAAAAGATTAATTTATTTTGTCCAGAGCATGTTTTTAATCATTTTTCTAATATTTTGGAGCTTAGAAATCTTTATTGGCGGAGTTTTTCATTGGGTTAATCTAATAATAAACATGTTATGTTTAATCTTAGCTTTTATTTTAATAATTTTAAGTTTGATACGCGGTAAATCTAATGGTATTAGACCATCAATTCTATCTTATATCTTAGTCTTCATTTTTGCAATTGTATATGAAATAAGATTAATAATGCTCGCGAGTTCAAATAATATTTATGCAGTCTTTTTAATTCCATCACAAACCTTTACTTATTGGTTGACAGCAATGATTGTTATCCCTGGCGTAATTTATTTGATTTTCTGGATTTTATGTCTAATAAAATCATCTAATGAAGTATGATTTTACTATTTTTATATTTTTTAAATTGATTTTTATTTTATTCATATTAATTTACCAAAGTCATCCGAGAAAGCCACCTCATTTAGGGGGTGGATGAACCGGATAAGAATTGTTATTAGGATTAAGAATATTAAAAGGATATTAAAAACTAGAGGTTTAAAAGGTTTAAAACTATAAATATATAGTGAAAGTAACGAGGTCAAATGAGTAGATGAAAATTAATAGAGCAATCAAAGTCAGGTTGTACCCGAATGGAGCACAAGAGGAGATGCTAAACAAGACTTTTGGTTGCTGTCGTTTTATCTACAACAAAATGCTCGAAGAACGGGTTAAGGTCTATGAAGAATTGAAGGGCGATAGCCAAGCCCTTCACGACCATAGATATAAGACCGAGAAAGAGTATAAAGAAGAGTTTGAGTTCTTAAAAGAGGTGGACGCAAAAGCATTACAATCTGAATGGAGACATCTTAAATCAGCTTATACGGACTTTTTCAGAAATCTGAAAAAAGGGATTAAGAGTGGCTTTCCCAAGTTTAAATCCAAGAAATCACGGCAATCCTAT
>SUPR01000042.1 GCA_005191425.1 Candidatus Helarchaeota ASGARD archaeon Hel_GB_B | reverse complement strand
ATATTTTTCACGCATCTATTCCATCTGGATGAGGATAAATTTAGTCAAAAAGAAAACACGAATTAGATGATGGTTTAATAAAAAGTTTCAGGTTAAACCAGATATCAAGGTAGCCCCTTGAAACGTGTTATATTAAAATCGAGGTTTAAAAAATGAAAGCATTGTTTAAAATAAAATTGATTTCAATATTTTATATAATCGCAGGGATTTTTTTATTTGTACTTGGTATTGGGATATTAATACTCCACATTGAAAATCCTTCTATAATAATCAATGTTATAAAGTTAATTTTTAAAAATGGTGGATTTTGCGCCGGAGATACTTTTATTACAATCGCTCAGATCTATGCTACAATTTTATTTCTTATCCCAATGTCGCAAATAACCGCTTTTTTATCACTAAGTGGTGGAATTCTTGCACTAAAATCAAAACGAAAAATAGCATGGTATCTTATTATTAGTGCTTCTATTTTATATTGTCTTGTCTTTTTTGGTTTAATTGTTGATTATATTTTTCTCCAAAATGATATTAAAGAGATATTTAATATATAATTCTCTTTTAAATTTTTTTACTATTTCATTGTCATTAACTATAATTTTTTTAATATCAAACCTTCTTTTTAATTTACTGAAATTTTAAATGTAAATCTAAACTGTCTATATTTAATGTGGGCTTTTATAAAGTCATTCATTTTAATATTAAGAGTTAATTTATTTTAGAATTGGTGGAATTCCCGTTTATAAAACAATTTTAACTTTTTCATCAAGTTTAATGTAGGGTAATTTTACTTTACATTTATAGGCATAAATTTCCACTCCACTCTTTGAAACAGTTCTTAATTTCCTTCCAAATAGCGGGTTTGTCTTGTCATTTGGCATAAAACTATTGGCATCATTTCTTTGAATTATAAAAATTATTGCACTTCTGTTTCCATTTAGCACAAGTTCTTCTAAATCATTTAAATGTCGTAAACCTCTAACTGTGGGTGCATCAGGAAATTTCGCAATACCGTCCTCTACGAGCGTACACGATTTAATTTCCATGTAAATTTTTCCAAGATTATTTATTAGCAAAAAATCCAATCTACTGTTTTTATATTTAATTTCCGATTTAAAACTTATAATATCGCAAAAATCTTTAATCTCTTTTAATAATATTGCTTCTTTAAAAATTTTATTAGGTGCATTGGAATCAAGCGAAATATGGACTCCATTCTCAATTATACCCAGTAAATCATATTCGGTCTTGCGATTTGTGTTATTAGCTTTTCTCAAAATAACTTCTTTTCCAGGAATAAGTAATTCCTTCATTCTTCCTGGATTTGGGACGTGAATTGCTTTCTTTTCTCCGTTTATTTCTACAATAGCCACAAATCGATTTGGTCTTTCAAGAAATATGGCTTTTTCTATTATTTTAGCAAGTTTCAAAACTGTTTTTTCCTACTTATTCATTTCTAAATAATTTTTGAATTGAAATTTTTTGAATTTGAGTATTGTTTCTTTAAATTAAAAAATGATTTTATCAAGAAATTTTCTAAAATTAATTTTTGATATTTTCACACAAATTATTTATAGAAATTTTGGGATAATTATTATTCAAGATAAATTACATACAAATTTTAAATTGAAATGTGGCTGGCTAAAATGTTAAAAAGAATTCATACAAAAATTAATATCTTTTTCATTATAACATTGTTATTTATCGTATTTCCCATTTTATATATGATACCTATTTCAAATGGCTATGGGGATGATTTTAGTTCTGCAGAAATCCTTTATACTGGAACTCACTCCGACATTCTTTATAGTTCAGACGATTATGCATATTATAAAATATATTGTAGTTCTAATCACTTTTTAAAAGTGATCCTAACTTACTCTTCAAGTTTTGACCTTGATCTTAGGTTATATTCTCCAAGTCAATCATTAATTGATAGTTCGGCAAACACTGGAACTGCGGATACTTGTGGTGCATATTGTTCCTTTTCTGGATATTATTACATCCGCGTTAAAAGATTTAGTGGTACTGGTGATGCATCATTTTATTTGGATATTTCGATTTTCTATGGTATTCCAGGATTTCAAATTGTCTACTTGATTTTTGGACTAATTGGCTGTATTGGACTATTTTACTTTTTAAAAGTGCGGAAAAATAATAGCCTAAATAAGAATATAATTTAATTTTTTTATTTTTTTTGAATTCTAAAGATAAAATTCAATAATTTTAATTTCATTATTTTTCTTTTTTTTATTTAAATTCTATAATCCTTGTTATTTATTTTTAAATAATGATTTTCCTTCTAAAAAAATAAGTCTATTAAATCGAATTGAAGATTTTTTACAAGATTAGAAAATAAATAATTTATTATTAATGTCATTTTAAACGAACAAATAATAGATATTTTATATTTAACTAATTATTTCATAATAATCATAAATAAAACTTAAATATTTAAGAAAATAAAAGATAATCACTTAATTTTTTAAATTATTATTAAGGATTTTTAGAATTTAAAAAATATAATAATGTAAAGGATGATACAAGATTTGCCAATAGTAACCGTTTCTGTCGAGTTATCAAATGGAAAGAAAGATATTTTCTATTATCCGAGTAATATAGTTTTCAATTATTTACAAGAAAAAGATTATTATTTGAAGGATTTTGTAAAGCTTGCTATAGAATCAATTGATGAAGCGCAAAAGCGAGTAGTTGAAAAGTATGGCTATCAATGCATAGGTTGTTATATAATCAAAAACCGATTAAACAGGTGGAACAATGAGTACGATAAAAATTTGGTTGTATCGGTAAAAAAAATTAATCAACTTTAATTTTAAATTGTTTAATGTTAAATTGTTTAATGGCTAAATTTTTAAAACATCATATTATATTGTTAAAACAATGAATATATCACATGTAGTCCAGCGTTATTTTCCTGCGATATCTGGTTCTGAATTATATTTTCAAAAAATTTCCGAACATCTAATAGAAAAACATAAAATCAAAGTTTTATGTTCTAATGCATTAGATTTCAGAGCTTTTGGGACACCTAAGGGGAAAATAATCGAAAGTAAATATTCTCAAATAAATAATGTCCCCATATTTAGATTTCCTATTAAATATTCTTATTTTATAAATAAATTTCCTTTAATCGAGTATAAAACGATTAAAAAATTATTAAAACAAATTGGGCGGTTCAGGAACCCCCTAATTGATGCATATAATCTTTTGATTAATGGGCCATATTGCCCGGATTTATTAGAATTTCTTCTTAGCATCAATTCAGATATTATACATTCTACGTGTTTTCCATTTGCTACAAATTTATTTGCATTAATAGCTGGAAAAATGAAAAGGGTCCCAACCTTAACTACTCCATTTTTTCATTTTGCTAATAAAAGATATCAAAATCCTTCTTTATTAAGAATTTTGAAATTTTTTGACATGATTTTGGTTTGTAGTAAATTAGAGGCGCAATACATTATCAATCATGGTGGTATTAAAAGGTTTGATAAAAAGATAAAATTGATAAAAATGGGTGTTGATATTAAAAAATTCACAAGAGCTAAACCCAAAAAACTCAGGCAAAAATTCGGGATAAATTCAAAGCCATTAGTACTATTCTGTGGATATAAAAATTATGAAAAAGGTGCAATCCACATTTTAAAATCAATTAAATATGTCATAAAAAGAGTACCCGATGTTGTATTTATGTTTATTGGGCCAAGTACAAAAGCATTTAATATAGAAAAAGGAAAATTAAAAAGCGATTATAAAAAACATATTATAAATATTGGAGTTGTCCCATATGACAATATTAAAATAAAAATTAGTTCATTTATGGCATCTGATATTTATGTAATGCCGTCAAGAAGTGATGCATATGGAATTGCTTTTTTAGAAGCATTTGCTTGTAAAAAACCAGTAATTGGTGCAAATATTGGTGCAACTCCGGAAATTATCCAGAATAATCACAACGGTATTTTAGTTCCATTTGGGGCGCCTAATGTATTAGGTAATGCAATAGTTAGACTACTAAAAAATCCGGGACTAAGAGATGAACTGGGTTATAATGGATATCAAAAAATAAAAAATCAGACATGGGAAAATGTTTCAAAAAAGATTGAAGAAATTTATTTATCATTTTATGAATAGAATAATTATTCTGTAAGAAGTTGAGGTATACACAAATTTGAGAGATGTTAAAAGCAGGTTATATAGATCTAGATATTTAAATAATGAATCTCTTGCCATAAAAAATGGTAAATTATTAATTTATGATAGGACTATTCCTGAATTACTAAAAAACTACACTACTCCTCTTTATGTATTCTTAGAAGACCAGGTCAGGAAGAATTGCCGCGTTTTTATTAGGCTTCTAAGTAAATATTTTAAATATTATAATATTTATTATTCATTTAAAACGAATTATTTGCAAAAAATTTGTGATATAATTTCACAAGAGGGTTTAGGGGCTGAAGTTGTATCAATCAGTGAAATGGAACTTGCAAGAACATGTAAATCGAAAAAGACAATTTTTTCTGGTATTTACATTTCAGACTCAATTTTAAATTACGTAAAAGAATACGGAATCGAAACATTAGTAATATCGCAGATTAAAGAGTTATCGAGAGTAAATACATTTATGGCAGAAAATGGTCTTAAACAAGAAATTGCTATAAGGTTAAAAAGTTTTGATTATTCTCATTTTTCGGGTATTGAATATACTCCTGAAACATTTAAAAAAATGCTCAAATTACTATCTGTTTGTGAAAACCTAAAATTAACTATGCTCCATTATCATATAGGGACTCAAATATTAAAAAATGAGCCGCGTATTAAACATATAAAATATATTTTAGACGTTTATGAGAAATTTGAAAATGCTGGATTTAAAATTCCCAAATTAAATTTAGGTGGCGGTTTTCCAGAAGCAGGAGTTTTTTCAGAAGATGATTTAAGTTCTTTTTTAAATTCTTTAAAAGATATTTTACAAGAAAATTGGGATAAAATCGAAATAAATTTTGAGCCTGGTCGTTATATTGTAGGAAATACCGGGTTATTACTTATGAAGGTGCATAATACATTCCAAATTGGTAAGGAAAACTGGATTTTAGTTGATGCTGGAGACCATATTTTACCCAAGGCATCTAAATCGAATTTTAGATTTATTTTTACCGATAAACTTGACAAACCTCATAAAAATAAAATATCTATTAAAGGATGTCTCCCTACTGATATTGACATCCTTGCTAAGAACTATCCATCTCCCGCAGGTGTTTCGTCCGGAGATATTATTGCCGTAGCCAATGCGGGAGCATATACTTTAACGTGGTCGTTTAGGTTTAGTTTTCCGTTACCTGCTGTTATATTAATAAATAAAAATGGAATAGAAGAGCTTAAACCACAAGGTAATAAAAATGAATTATATTATTAGGTCATTACAATGAATATTTTAGGACTAGATATTGGTGGAGCAAACATAAAAGCCTCTTTAATAGATCAAGGAAAATTGAAAAATAAATACATGCAATATTATCCTATTTGGACTAAAGATTTAAGTTTATTACCTGATATTATAAAAGAAGTAAGCACAAAGGTCATACAGGGCCAGGATATCGAAGCAATAGCTGTTACAATGACTGCTGAATTATCTGACGCATTTTATACTAAACGAGAAGGGATTTTAAAAATATCAAAATCATTACGAGAAGCTTTTTACGACATGGAAGATAAAATTTATTTTATCAATATATTTGGAGAATTCATCAAATTTAATACTGTATTAAAATATCCACTTCAAGTTGCAGCTGCAAATTGGGTAGCAACATCAAAATATGTCGGATTATTTTATAAAAATTGCATTTTAATCGATGTCGGGAGCACTACTACTGATGTTATACCTATTCTTAATGGTAAGCCGGTTTGTCTTGGAAAAACTGACCCAGATAGATTATTATCTGGTGAATTGGTTTATACTGGTGTTTTAAGAAGTGAAATTCCTTCAATAACTCACTATGTCCCTTATAAAAATAAAAATTGTAGGGTTTCATCCGAAAAATTTGCCCTGTCAGCTGATGTCCATTTAGTTCTAGGACATATTTCTGAAGACGAATATACTTCTGATCCTGCCGATGGAAGAGAAAAAAACAAAAAAGACTCATTAGCACGTATTTCAAGAGTTATTTGTGCAGATATTGAGATGCTGTCTAAAAAAGAAATAATGACAATAGCTAGATATATTTATGAACAACAGATTGCCCAAATTCAAGTTGGGCTAATGCAAGTATTTAACAGACTTAGATCATCATACGTAGTTGATTTTAAAAATTTTTTAATAATAATTACTGGAATTGGAGCTGAATTTTTAGCTAGAAAAGCAGCTAAAAGATATGGTTTTAAAAAAATAATAAATTTAAATGAAATTTTAGGTGAAAATGGCGGAATTGTTGCTCCTAGTGCAGCCGTTGCTCTTTTATTAGAACAAAAACTAATTAAAAGGTAATAATCTATGTCTTTTAAAGCTTTATTGAAAATCGGTGGTAGTTTAGTTAATGACCCCACATCTTTTAAGAACCTCTGTAATCATCTTGAAAAACTATATTCACTTCATCCTTTTATTATTATTCCAGGTGGTGGGCTATTTGCTGATAATGTTAGATTAATCGATAAAGAATTTAATTTAAAAGCTGAGCACAGCCATTTTATGGCTATATTATCAATGAATTTAATTGGATATCTCCTCCACACGCAATTAACAAAATCGTTATTAGTATCAAATATAGAGAAATTAAACTATTCTAAATGGAAGGCGGAAAATGATTTGATGATTCCCATATTTTTACCTTTTAAATATCTTCTAAATAATGATATTTTGCCTCATTCTTGGGAAATAACAAGTGATTCGATTGCATATTTTATTGCTCAAGAGTTAAAAATCAACAAAATTATTTTAGTAAAAAATGTGGACGGTCTTTTTGATAAAGACCCTAATAAATTCTCAAACGCTAAATTTATATCTCAAATATCCGCTGATGAACTATTAAAAATGAGTGGTACCAGTTGTATTGACAAATATTTACCAATTTTAATCAAGAAATACAAAACATCGTGTTTTTTAGTTTCCGGTTTGTATCCGTCTAGAATAACAAAAATAATAGAAAATAAAAAAGCTAAATTTAGTTTAATATTTTAAAAATTTGAATAAAATTCAAAATTATTCAGCCATTTTCTCTTTCCATTCGTCGATCTTTTGCATTAACAATTGAATAATTTCTTGACTTGGTAATTCGCTTTCTTTAAAATTAGTACGAAGTTTTCTAGCAAATGTTCCTAATTCATAAAGACTTGGATGCCATTTCCAGGATTTAGATATTGTGTCTCTTGCGTTTTCGATAACTTTAGCCAAGGAATGTGCATCTGCGCCACCTTGTGTTCTTTGAACAATCAAAGTAAAAACTTCTTCTACGATATCCGGGACTTTCTTGGCTTTACTAGCAGCGGATTTGGCCTCAGATTGTAATGCAGCTTGCTTAACGCTGGACGCTATTTGCGGTTTAGGCGATGGAGCTGATGATGTAACTGGACTAGCTGTTGGTGTTTCAAGTTTAGTCCTGCCAGCTGAATATACTATTGGCTTTGATTCAACTTTTGTAGTAGTAGATGTAGTTGTCTTGGCAGTTGTGCTTGGCCTTTTTACTACCATTGTAGGTTTCGGAATTGATGGTGTTGGAGCACTTGTTGATACTGGTGCTGGAGCTGCCCGCGCCCCCGCAACTGAAGCTCGGATTTCTCTCATCGCAACTCTCAATTCTGAAGTTAATACTTTCATATCTCCAATTGATGCAGTTTGTTTTGCAAGATCTGAGATTGCCGACCTCAGCTCGCGAATTCCTGACATAGCTTCAGTTAATTCTGCAATATCCGGTTTTAAAGTTTTAGCTAGTGTCCCTAGTTCAGCTAATGATGCAATTCCTTCGAAAGAACTCGTTAATTTATCCATAGTTTCTTTCAACCCATTCATTGCTATTCTGAATTCTCCTAAAGTTGCTAATGTTGCTTCAAAACCTTCCTTTAGTTCGTTTAACCCGCGAATTGAATCTCTGATTTCTGTTAAGGCATTTTGTAAATTTGAAATTTGCGTTGCACTCTTCATAATCTGGTCAGAAATTCCTCTCAAGTCCGAAAGACTTGAAAATGCTGTCTGCATTTCTTTTATTGAATTACTCATCAAACTTAAACTATTTGTTAAATCTGAAATCTGGTTTAATTGCGCTCCCATCTGAGTTAAACTAGAAACATTTGTCCTAAATTCATCAAACAATCCTTTAATATCACCTAAATTAACCTGAGCCATCTTATCAACTGAAATCTTCAACTTTCCCATTTCACTTATCAAATACCGTCTACCAAGAATTAATTCATCAATTTTTTCCTTGATACTCTCAAATATTGTTTTTTCAGACATTTTATTTTTCTACTCCTTTTATAAAGATAATTTGATAATTGAATGAATTAATATAAATTTTATAATAATTTTAATTTATAATTAGATTTCATTAATAAATAATTATCTTAATACTTTAATAGAAATTTTAAAGTGTATAACCGTGATTCATTTAGTTTCCATTATACAAAAGAATAACAATAAGGTAATATTTTTTAAAGATTTTTGGGGCAAATTTGAAGACATCCAACCATTTATAATTTTATTTCGGAATTATTCTCCATTCGTTCAGAGAGAACCGGACAAAACTTATAAAATAATGCGAACACCAGATTTAAAAATGATTTTTGCAAATTTTTCTGACATAATTCTTATTCTAGGTGGATCTCTTGATATTTCCGTCAAAGAATTAGAAAAATATTTGATTTACTCTTATAATCTATTTCATAGTTTGTTAGGTGATATCTCAAATCATGATGTAAATTTTGATGAACTTCAAGAATTTGAGAATGAACTTGATAGAATAATTCGAGCTTCAGCCACCAATGCTGAACTTGAAAAATTAGACCACACTGTAGAAGAAAAAACAAAAATTACTGCAGCTAGTGAAGAGAGATATCGAAGAGATGGTTTAATTGCTCAATATGCAGCTGAATTAATGGAACAATACCCTGCAGAATTTCTTGATAATACAATAACTAGGGTAAGATTATATTTATCTGCCAGTATGAAAGTTCATTATCAAGTAATCGTTGATTTCTCTACATTTCCATATCCACCTATGATTGAATTTCCAAAAGAACTCATTGATATTTTAGGAACACCTGAAAATTGCCTCGAAACAATAAAAAATTGGGATCCGGTTAGCCCACCTCCTTGGATTGAACTGATCTATGAACTTGAAAATAAAGTTTATCATTCAGAATATCATATCGTTGAACCAATAATTGAAGAAGACGAACCTTCTAAAATGGTATCTAAAACTACTTACAAACTGTCTGATGAAAAAATTAAAAAAGGAATAGTACCTATGGAAAAGAAAAAAGGTGCTCCTAAAATTATTATGGACGAAACAGAATCTGAAACAACTGAAGAAGAAAAGCCTGCTAAAAAAGGAAAAGTAAATGGTAAAAAATAAATTGTTAAATAAAATTTTAACTTTATTTCTTCTTTTTCTCTTCTTCAATTTCTGGTGGTTTTATCAAAATCTTATAAATAAAAATTATTATGATAACTGAAATAATTTCAATAGTAGCCCCTACACCCCAATAAAAATACATATCATTAAGAGTTAATGAATTTGGTAAAAAGATAATTTCAAAGATAAGACCACTTAATCCACATAATATAATTATAATGGCTATAATAAAACCCCAAATATTTTGACTTGTAATTCTAATTTTTTCTTTTTTACGTTGTATAACCTTTTTCTTTTTAAATGTTTTCTCTTTTTCTACTTCTACTTCCAACTTATATTCTTTAATAATTTCATTTGCTCTATTATTAAAAATTTTCTCTTTTTGAGTATCTCCTGCTTTTGCTGAACATTTAGCTGCTAACCTATAATACTTTACGGCCTGATTATAATCCTCATCTCGCATAGCGAACCTCGCTTTTTTGAGATAAAAATTTATCATTTTTGGGTCTATCTTATCCTCTGCCTTATTACGTATTCCATTTTTGCTCAATATTAATCACCTTGATAATTAAATGACATTAATTCGTATTTAAAATATTTTGGTATAAATATTAATCCGACTCATTATTTTCTTCAAATTCTATATATGGCTTTACAAGGTCTTGTCTTCTTGCTGCTTTTAAAAGTCTGATTGCTAATATCCGTTTCCTTTTAAAATATTCTTTTAGTGTATCATCAAAATTTTTTCTTGGATATAATGCTTTTAAAACATTATCTCGGTCTCCTGGACAGCCCCCTCTTCTCATGCAACAATAACTCAAACTTCTAAAACATACAGTCGGAGCATACCAGCCTTGTTCCTCGGAGAAATCCTCTTTTATCTTTATGAATTCTTCTTTAGTCAGTCCTATTTTTTTTAATATCCAATCCCGATTACACTTATAACTAAATGATAATTTATAATCTGGGTGACAACAAAAAGTTAAAGAACGATAATCCCCACCATAACATGCAGGAACTGGGGCGTTTTTCCAACCTGGAACGTTTCTAACTAATTTTGGGTCAAACAACATTTGATTATCATCTACCAATTCTATCCAACAGCATTGATTCAATATATATTGGTTTTTCTTTTTCAATTAGTTTTAATGCATTGGTTAAATGTTCTTCTTTTTCAGCATAAATTCTCATAAGTTTTTTACCTTTTGCTATCTTATGTCCCTCTTTAACAAACAATTTGATGCCTGCTCCTTTATATTTTGGCGTTCCACAAAGCCTAGATATTTTATTTATCAAACCATTTGATATATTTTTAATATATCCTTCAGTTTCTGCTAAATAATCGTATGTATATTCTCCAATTGATATATCCTCTGGCTTAATATTTGGGTTTCCACCTTGTATTTCTATTATTTCTCTAAATTTCTTGAGAGCTTTCCCTGATCTAAGGATTTCTTCAGCAATATAATATCCTCCTTTTTTTACCTTACCGCTTAATTCTAATAATATTCCTGCTAGCTCAATAGACTTTTCAATTAAACTATTTGGTCCATGACCCATTAATGTTTCTAAGGCTTCCCTTGCTTCTAAAGCTGGGCCAATATTATAACCAACTGGTTGTCCGCCATATGTAATTCCACATTCTAATTCTATTCCCACTCGATCAGCTATGTCAATAACTTTATGTGAAAATTTTCTTGCTTCATCTAATGTTTTTAATTTTGTATGGGCACCTTGGGGTAAGTCTAATACCATCTTATTCACACCAAGTGCAATTTGTTTACTTAAAATTGATGCAATAATTTGAGACTCAGGGTCTAAATTTAGCATCCTTTCTACAGATGTTATTATAGAATCTGCTGGTGATAAGTCTAATTTTCCGCCCCAACAAATCACACCATTACTTCTTAAGGTCATTTCTTTTATTTCATTTCCACTAAATTCAATTGGCGCAAATATTTCCATCGTATCTGCAGTACCTGATGGGGATGTTATTGCTCTTGTACTTATTTTCGGGATTAACAGACCACTTGCTGCAATTATTGGGACTATTAAAAGACTTACCTTATTTCCAGGGACACCGCCTATTGAATGCTTTGTATATATTGTTTTATCACCCCAATCTATTATTTGACCTAATTCTGCCATACTTTTTGTTAAATCAACTATTTCCTCCGAATTTAAAGGGATATATTCCTGTGCCATTAAAAATACACTTATCTCTATTATGCTTAGATCTCTGTCATAAATATCTCTTAGAATAGCATCCAATTGATTTCGGGTATATGGAGTTTGATTAATCATTTTATTTTGAATATATTTAATTGAATCTGGAGCTGATGTTAACTCGACCTCTACTTCAGTCCCTTCAGATACCTTTAAAATATCATAAATATTTTTATACAATCCAATATATCCTGGCTTAATTAGACTACTTGTTATGTCTACTATTGCTGTAATTTTCTTATTCTCGTATTTAATCAATATTCTATCATGAGGTTTGATTTCCAACATCTCTGAATCTTGTTTATTCAGGAGTACTACATTTTTAAATGCCAGTGATGTTATGTCTATATTTCTTGTCTTAAATTTCATCTTCATACCAAATTAAATTAAAATTAAAATTTACTTTTAATTTCGTCATTTTAAAATTTGCTTATTAATCATATTTTATAAATTAGCATTAAATAAAAGCATTTATTACATTTATTACATAATAATTTTTATATTTTACACTTGAAACTTTATTCTAACTATTTTTTTATTGTTTTTTTACATGTAATAATTCAGATATTATTAAATAACCTGCAAATGTCCCTAATGGAAAAAGCCAAATTTGTAAAATACTTATTATTATCCCCAGAAACTTAAATTGTGAAATATTAAAAATTATTAACATAAATTCTATTAAAAATAATACTCCGATCATTATAAAAATTAGTCCGACATCCGTAAATAAAAAGAAAATACCAAAATTAAATGGATTTGAACTTTCAACAAATTCATTTAAATATGTGATATATTCAACTGGAACAAAAGCATTTATTGTTGTAATAAATAAAAAGAAAAAAATCCCTAATAAAATGTAAAAAATACCAAAAATTAGTATAAAATTTCTAAGATAATTTAGTCTGTATTTATTTTCTTTTTTATCTACTCCTTTATTATCTTCCATTTTGATCAACTATATCACTTTTATTGGATATGTATTTATTATATTTGCCAAATTTAAACATGTATTTATATCACTTTTCAAAACGAAAAACTCAACAGAAATATTATGTTCTTGATATTGTTCCATTTGATAAATCTCATTAGTATTTATATCCCAACAAATCGAAGCATAATGTCTTGAATTATTTCTTATAATTCCAACTCCATTTACGTATATTAGACCATTTGTTAATGGTAAAAATAATTTTCTGGAATAATTTGACCTAAATAACATTTGCGTCTGATTTTCTAATAAGGAGGGCGAATATGTAATGTTTTTTATATTGCTCACATTGAAATGAATTTTATGAAGAATGGACGGCTTTATATTTAACAATATTGAATAAAATGAATAATTGTTAAACGTATTATTAAAGGCTTGAACCGTATAATTACTACCTTCAACGCTAATATTGATTGGTAATGCACTAAGATTAATACTGCTTTTTGTTAGATTCACAAAATTGGCTGAATTATTTATAACTGTGTTATTTAATGTAAATACTTGTGCTGTTGTTATATTAACAACTCTTTTAATCGCGTTTATTGTAGAATTGACTATTCTTACTGCTTGATTATCATGGAAAATTGAATATTCCCACTCTTCTTTTCTTGGTTCCCAGCCAGTCGCATCACTAACTTCAGCCAACATAAGATGTTCCCACGCCAATTTTAAGTTGGTCTTCATTTGTTCTCTAAATGTCGTATTAAAAGTATTGTTATAATATGTAAACAATGACTCCGCCACTAATATTTTATTTCGTGTCCTATAATTATCAGCCCTAATAAATCCATCATTCTCTGTTTCATTTCTATCTGCTTTTTTATAATTAAAACCCATCCATTGATATGCTCCAAATGAAGCAAATGTATTCCAAGTCGAGTCCGGTACTATTTTTGTAAGTACTGAAGTCAAACTATTGGATTTTGCAATTGAAACCCAATCACTCACTTTAATAAAATTAAAACCCAAGAATTCTAAAATATTTCCTCGTTCTTCATGTATTGTCATCCTCTCAGGTTCTAATTTAAACTCATTCGGATCCGCATTTCCCATCCCTGAATTTGTATTTGATGCCTCTCCATCTCCATACCACCTGAAAACTATTTCTATACTACCATATATTTTTACAGGAAAAATTTCGCTCGGAAATGTGGTGACCATTAAATTTACTGTTTCATTATTATAGCTATAGTCCATTTCAGGTTTAATATTATTAACATCATAATATCTAAAAGTATCTCCTGATACACAAAAAATTTCATACCCTAATTTCTTTAAAATTGGAAATGCAGTGTGAAATTGGTTCTCTTGTAAAAAAAGAACATTACTATACGTAATATTATATGACTTAGCCAGTTCTTGTGATAATTTAAATGACTTTATCATATCTATATATGTAAAAGCTATGCTCAATTGCTCACTATATGGTGATAAAATTAGTTCACATTGATTTCTATCGACCAATATTTTTAATTTATTAAAAACATCCGAATAATTATCGTGCATCACTTTTAAACAAATTCCCGATATTTCTATATCAAATTTCCAACTTGGATGCCTCATATACATATCTAAAATTCCGCGAATACTTTCATTTATTATATTTTTTTCAACCCCTAAAAAATCATTTATACTTGGCACAAATTGCGAATTAAAGTGATACAATGAAATTACATATTTTTTTTCAAATGGATTAATTAAACTTAAACTCATAATGTTTATACTCCCTAAAATAACTGAAAATATCAAAAATAAATAAAAGAATTTCTTCAAAACCCTTTGTGCCATAGTTAACTTTTTACTCAAAAGTTTAACCTCTTCTTTCGTTACTTTCTATATCCCACGCTAGATATTATATATTTTTCCCTAAATAACCTTTGAATTATTCATTTATTTGGAAAATAGTATAATTACCTTTTGCGTTTAAATATTTTTTAAATGTGTTATAAAGGTCAACGGTGGATTCGATCAATTTATCAGTTAAAAGTCCGGGAACTCCACAAGTTAGTAGAAGAAGATTTTTTGTTGAATTACTTAATTTTGAATAATCTGCATCTCTATATGGATAAATTGCAATAATCCTATTAGTTTCATCAGTAAGGATAATTTCATTGCCGGACAATAATTTTGGCGTTTTCATTCCGATGCCGAGGAATTTTTGATTTGGAGTGGCGAATTGCATAGTAATTTTACCAGAAACTTTATCATAATCAAATCCCGCGATTGCAATTTCATGTTTAATTGAAATTAAATTGTAAAGGTCAACAAAAATATTAATATGAGGGATTTCTTTACCTCTAAGTATCCTTCGGATTAATGCCTCTGAAGCAGGGCGTTTTTTCGTTGGGTCAATTCCAATACTCCAGAAAAAATCGCGGTTTAACCTAAAATTAAGATTATTTTTCAAATTAATCAAGTTATATTTTGATCTAACTTCATTATAAACGGCATCTTTTAAGTCATCAATGGGTAATTTTGGGATATTAGAGGCGACAGTTAACTTCACCATTCCAACGCCTAAATTATTAAACCTCTTTTTAATTGCGTCATCAAATTCAAATTGCATAAAATCACCAAAACTTAGTGAAAAATAGTATAAATACGAAAATTTACAAGGTATTAGTTAAATTAGACTATTCTACGGTCTTTACCTTTCCAGAATTCTTCTTTTAATTTCTTTTTTAGAATTTTACCTTGAGGTGAGACAGGGATTGAGTTTCTAAAGATAACTTTTTTGGGTTTCTTATATTTAGCAATTAATTTTTCGCAATGGTTGATAATTTCATTTTCAGTAAGTCGTCCTTCATATTCTTTTTCAGGGACTATGATAGCACAAACCACTTCGCCCCAATTTTCGTCTGGAATACCAATTACAGCACAAATTTTAACGCCCGGGTGTTGAATAATGGCGTTCTCAACTTCTTTTGAGTAAATATTTTCTCCGCCAGAAACAATCATATCTTTGGAGCGGTCCATAATGAACAAATAACCTTCATCATTTAGATAGCCCATATCACCCATATTATACCAGCCATTTTTCATTACTTCTCTAGTTTTTTCTTCGTTATTCCAGTATCCTTTCATAATTCCATTACCTTTTACCCAAATTTCACCGATTTGACCTGGTGGTAATTCATTTCCATTAAAGTCCAAAATTTTGATTTCAACTCCTTGAATTGGCTTACCGGCAGATCTTAAAAGGTCATTACGGTCTTTTTCTTCGATTGCATAGTGGTCTTCCCAGCTTAAGGTAGTAACTGGAACTGCTGTTTCGGTTGCACCAAAAGTTTGGGTCCAATGGATTTTTGGGTTAATTTTTTTAAAAAGTTCTATAGCATTTTTAAGGGTTTTAGAGTGAATTGGGGCAGCTCCATATAATATGGTATTTAAACTACTAAGATCATATTTTTGTCCCTCCTTAAATTTGTCCATTAATCGAATAATCATAGTGGGCACTAATTGTAATAGTGTAACTTTCTCTTTTTCAATTGTTTTAAACATCTTTATTGGATCAAATTTTTTATGAGTTACAAAAGTATAATCAGAATAAAAAGCAACGAACAGACCATATGTAGCTCCTGCATGAAAAATAGGCATATCAGTACAGAATACGCCTGACTTCTCTTCAAAAGAAGCAAAAAAACCTTCAGACTTCCTCTCTTTAGGTGTTTGGTTCAGGTCCTGCAACATTTTTGAAGCTGTCGCTAACATCGTAGTCACCAAATTATTATGAGATAACATTACACCTTTTGGGAAGCCAGTAGTGCCACCAGTATATAAAATAAAAGCAGTATCATTTTTATTTAACTTGATTTTATTCCCATTTTTATCAAATTTAGGTTCTTCAATAGGATATTCAATGATTATTTTATCAAATTCTGAATTATTAACGTAATACTTAATAGAAGGACAATTTTTCTTAAATGCATTTATATAATTTCCATATTCAACATCATCATAAATTAATACGAGCGGGCTACAATCATTTAAGCAATATTCTAGCTCTTTTTGGGATAGTTGATAATTAAGAGGAACTGCAATTGCTCCTGTTTTAACAATTCCGAAATAAGAAATTACTATTTGATAGCCATTTCTATGTAAAATTGCTATCCTATCACCTTGCTTAGTATCTATTTTTAATAAATAATGTGCCAAGCTATTTGCACAATAATTTAATTTTTTAGCAGTAAATCGCCTATCTTCTGTAATAAGAGCTAATTTATCTGGTTCTCTAATAGAAAAATGTCTTAAAATATCTCCAATTTTCATATAAAATTAAAAAGTATAATGGAGTTAAAAACTTTTATTTTTTAGTTATTTTTACACATTTCGATACAATCAACTTAAAATATAATTCCGATCCACAAAAAATAAATAATTTGCATGTTGTAAATAAAAATAATTAATTTAAATTAAGAATCAAAAATAAAATTATGGGCGATTAAAATGAATAGAAATATTCTAAAAATAATCTTTATCAATTTACTTTTTCTAGTATCATTTATAGGTTTTATATATATAAAAAATGTAAAAACGAATTATGAATCAATACCCTCCATAATAACTATTTCTACGACTAAATCAATAAATATAACAAGCAATACTGATTTTACAAAATATGCATCAAGCGGTAATGGCTTAAGTACTGATCCTTATGTTATCGAAAATCTTATAATAGAAGCAAATCTACCTGGACCCAGTAAGACATTTTCCATTAATATAAATAATACAAATGCGTTCTTTATAATAAGAAATTGCACTACAATTCAAGGATATTATGGAATATGGTTGAATAATGTATCAAATGGAGTTATTGAACGAAATAACTTCTCAATATCAACACATATCCCTGTCCACTTAACGAACTCGTCGTATATTAATATTACAGACAATATAATGATGAATGAGAAATCTTATGGAATCGAACTCTATAATTCGTCTTTCAATTTAATTTATAATAATTCGATTTTTAATACTAATTATGACGCCATTCGGTTATGGAATAATAGCAACTGGAATAAAATTGATAAAAATAAAATTGGTCATTGTGCATTAGGGCCCTTTCCTGGATTTGGTATATTAGTAGTAAATTCAGGGCATAATAACATCACGAATAATCTAATAAATGATATCCATGGAGATGGAATTGATTTACAAAATTCAAATTATAATAAAATCGAGAATAACAGTATTGAAAATGTAAAAAAAGATTTATATACTTATGGAATTACACTAATAAATTCATCTTTTATTCTGATTCAAAATTGTACCATTGAAAATTCCTCAAATGGAATCCAACTCGCTGATAATTCCGATAATACTACAATAATTTTAAATAATATCATTAATAATTATTTTGGCATATATCTTGGACACTCTGATAATATAACGATCAATAATAATACTATTTTTAAAAATTCATTTACCGGGCTATATATTGAATGGGTTAATTTTTCTGATATTAGATATAATATTATTAATAATAATTCAAACGATGGAATTTTTATTCAACGGAGTTATAACAATACTATTTGTCTGAATAATGTTTCTTTTAATTTGGGCTATGGACTTGAGATTCTCAATTTGGCGCAAAATAACACAATCACCTTTAATTGGTTTATTTACAATAAATACCCTTCCATATATCCAACCGATGCAAATGTAACAAATATTATTAAAAACAATACAATAATTCATAAAATCCCACCCATTCAGACTACTACAACTGAACAAATCCCAGGACTTTTATTTTATACGGTAATTTCAAGTTTAGTCCTAATGGGGGTTATGTTATTTTTCAAAAAATATAGAAAAATGAAGACAAACTACATGTTCTAACTTTCCTTTTTTTTCTCAATGTAGTATTTTTTTATTTTTAAGTTTAAATTTAATCCATACTTCTTATAAATTGTTTTAACTTATTTTTAATTGACTTTAGATTATTTAGAAATAGTATTTATAATTTAAAATTAAAAAAAAGATTTGGTTTTATTTAATATATCCAAGGAATAATTCGTTTTGTTTTTTTCATATAATCTTTATATTCATCGCCAAATTTTTCCAAAAGAAGTTTTTCTTCGTTCTTAATTATAAAATGAAAAAGGATTAACATAGTAGGAAGAAAAATCAAAGTCAAAATCAATTCCAGTAAGATAGTAATTCCTGGAATAATAATACAGAGTATAACCGAGTATAATGGGTGCCTAACATATCGAAATGGCCCATTGGTATATAATTCTCCAGTTTTATTTATGCGAATTATCCATGGAATTACTCGCGCAAAAAGAATGAACCCGGTAATAAGTATAACAAGACCTAATATAAAATTAAATAAAGTCGAGACAATAGGAAATTTCCAAGTGGGGAAAAAAAAACTATTAATAAAAATCATAATCAAATAAATAGGAACTCCTACTAAAATAAGCATTTTTCCCGCTCCTAATGCTTCATTTACTTTTTTCCAAGGACTTGAATGTATATCGTACGCCAATGCCAATACCTTCAATTATATTTTGAAAATAATTAATAAATAACCCTAAAATTATATTTTATATTTTCTTGGAAAACATCGTATTAATTTCTATTTTAACATTTTAATTATTATATTTTAATTATTGGTTATTTAGGATCAATATAATATTTATTGTTATAAAATTTTTCTTTATTATTACTTCAATCCATGAAATTATAAATTTTATCCTTTATTTTTTAAAATTTTATCCTAAATAATTATAAAAATATATAATAATGATTTATTTTGACAATTAAATTAGTTAAAATGCTGTTTATTTGGAATTGAATACAACTTTTTATTCATGAAAATAGCGTTCAAGTTTTTTATTTGAAATTTGGAAAATTTGAAAAATGAAGGATATGATTTTATTAGTAATAAATAGCTAATTTTTTAATAAAATTACGATTTTTCCGTAATTTAAATATAAAAGGAGATATTCACATCTATTTATTGTTTTCAATATTAGTAAGATAGTGATAATAGATAGAAAATCAAAAATAGATTTAAAAAGAACTTTTGATAAATATTTTTTAAAATAAAAGAAACAGATGCATTTTCTAAAAAGAATTTAAAAGATTTGAATTAAAAATTATAAAATAGTAAATAAAATTAGTGATTAATTTGGCAGACATTTGGGATGTAATAATAATAGGTTCTGGGCCTGCGGGTTGCGCAGCGGGGTTAGTTTTAGCGAGAAAAGGTATAAATGTATTGATTATAGAGAAAGAAAAATTACCTCGCCACAAAATTTGCTCTGGGCTGATTTCTAGAGGGTCTCAAAAGATATTGAAAAAGTTAGGGTTAAAGTTTCCAGAAGCGATATGTACAAGACCAAAAGTTGGTAAGGGAATAAAGGTACAATTTAAAATTGGAAACAATTTTATAGATATCCCAGACAAATATTATAATGTGTGGAGGCGGGACTTTGATTATTGGTTAACAATAGAAGCGAATAAAGCAGGGGCAGTAGTCGAAGATGAGACCGAGATGATAGACATTAATTTTGAAGAATACATCAAGGTAAAAGTAAGGTATATTGATCCTATTTCTGGAGAAAAAAGAATAAAAGAATATGCTACAAAATATGTCATTGGCGCAGATGGTTCCAAAGGAAAGACAAGAAAAATAATTTATCCTGATTTTAAAAGGGAAACTGGTATAGCATATCAAGAGTATTGGACCGGGAAAATTGATTTAGACCCAAGATATTTTTATGCTTTTATGGACCGAGAATTATCAGCAGGTTATGCATTTTGTAATTTAAAGGAAGACCAAATATTAATAGGTGTAGGTGCAATTAAAGGAAAAAATATTAAGAAATATCAAGCGAAATTCATCGAATTTTTAAAAGAAGGATTTAACCTTAGACTTGATAAAATGATAAGGAAGGAAGGTTGTGTATCAACAAATATTTTCAAACAGGACCCAACTTTTAAACATTTACATGGAAAAAATAATGTGTTATTAACGGGAGAGGCAGCAGATTTATTTAATATAATGGGTGAAGGCATACCATCAGCATTGATAAGTGGAAAAAATGCAGCAGAAGCAATTATAGAGAATATTTCTGGGGATACAAAAGATGTTGTAGAGAATTATAAGGAGAAAAATAAAAAATTAGTTACATTACTAGAGAAAAATTGGGAAGGATATATTAAACAATATGATTCAATTTTAAAAATCTGAGTTAATTGGGTAAAATTAATGTTAACTAAAAAGGACAGGTTAAAATCTGAATTTGAAATGGTACTGAAAGTTATTGAAAAATATCAGCCATTAATTAACCCATATTTAGAAGTTCCCTTACATGAATATAGAAGAAGGCAGGAAACTGTCTATAAAAGTTTAGCTGCTCAAGATATTGATATTGGATTTGTTTATTCAAATGAACATTATAATGGAGATGTACCATATTTAGGTGGTAATACAAATATCACTATTGAACCTGTTGCAGGGATAATTGGTAAAAAAGGTTTTCATATCATAGCTGGCCTAGAAGGTGGATATGTAGCTGAACAATTAGCTTTTAGGTCAGGGTCTAAAGTCCACAAGGTAGAATTATTACAATTAGCAGATGAGAAGTATCCAATAGAAGCAGAAACAGTAATTGATGTAATTGAAGATGCTTCAGGTAAAAATATAAGAGAGATAAAGAAGATCGGTATATTAACTCCAAGACAAGTTATTCCAGCCGGGATAATCGATTATTTACATGATAATTTTGGGAGCTCAAGTATTATAGATGCCCAAGAGATTTATTACAAGATAAAATATGAGAAATCAGAAATAGAATTGAAATTAATAGAGCAAGCAAGTATTATAGCAGATGCAACAATGCGAGGAATGTTAGCTGTATTAAAACCGGGAATGCTAGAAACGGAGGTTGCTGCTTGGGGGTACTTTATTCAGAGAGAATTAGGTGCTGAAGAATCCGGGTTTAAAGTGATGGTAGGTGCAAATGAAGCCAATAGGACACTAATCGGGGAAGCTCTGAATAGAGCAATTGAAGATGGCGATTATGTACATTTAGGCGTAGCACCCAAAAGAGACGGATTAAATAGCTGCATTAGAAGGTCGGTCATAGCTACAGATACTCCTAATAATATTACTAAAGAACAAAAATATTGGTTTGATTTTATTGAAGATGCATATAAAGTGGGTCTTAATGCTTTTATAAAAGTTGCAGAAGAGAATTTACCTGCTAAATATCAAGAGCAAGCATTGGTGAATTTCTATAAGTCTAAATCTAAGGAAGTTTCTGAAAAAATTGGTAAAAAAATAAATTTAGAAGATTTAAAACCATATACTGGGACTCATAATTCTGGATATACGGAATGTCAGGAATTTTATGGCGCTATCACTCTTGATTCTGAAGAACCTCTTGGTAATAATATAGTAATGATGCTCGATGTAGCTTTAAGAGGTATAGGAGATAAATGGGACGATGTAATTATCCCAAATTTTGATTATATTGTAATTGAAAATACATTAATAAAGCGGGGCAAAAAAGTCGAGGTTTTAACCAAATTACCATTAAATTGCCAAAAATTCGTGGGAAATATTAAGGATATTTAAAAAATAATTTATTGTTTATCTATTAGAGCTAAAAACTCTAATGAAATATTAACAATTTCCTCTAATTTTTTTCCATCAATATTTTCAGGTATATCATTTGTAGAATGCCAGACAGTTGGAAAACCATTTTCACTTAATCTGAGCACCGATGCAGCTTTAAGTCCTTTTCTTGAAAATGGCGCTGAATCTGTCCCACCGAAACTCTGTTTTTTAATTTCTACTTTAATCCCAAGATTATCAGCAGATTCTTTAAATTTGTTGTAAACTATTGGTGAGTGAGTTGCGCGATACATAGATTCTTTGGTCGGTAATAATATTATATCATCGACTCCAATTATATCAAAATTGATACAAGCAGTTAGTCTTTTGGTCAATTCTTCAAAGTTCTTTTTTACAAATAATTTTGACCCCCGCATTCCGCTTTCTTCCGAATCAAAAGAGATTATCCAAAGTTCAGTTTCTTTTAATTTTTTGGTTTCTTTCAATTTTTTTGCAATAGCTAAACAAACTGAAACAGCAGATAAATTATCATTAGCTCCAAGAGACTTTTTAGGCGAAATAAAATAAAGTCCAAATATAAGGACAAAGCCAAAGCCAATTATAGGAATAACAATTAAATATTGAAGGACTAATAGAATTTGCAGATTAAATAGCAAGTTCTTATATATTAATTGCAGAATTGTTAAAATTAAAAAAATAGCTGCAAAAAGAGTAATAATATATATAAAATAGACGAGTTTCTTTTTCCATTTTGTAAATAATGGAAATATATATGCAGAATCATGGTGACTTCCGAAAATCACCAGTTTTTTACTATCATTTTCTGGCATTATTTTTCCTATTATATTAATCCCTTTTCTTTTTGGATAAAAATAATAGAAAAAATCATATTCTTCTAAAGCAAATAGTTTGAAAACCGAAACATAAATTGCTAAAATAATAAAAATAAATGAAATGAATGGTAAAAATAAATATTCAATAACTGCAATAATATAAAAAATTGTAGTAAGCACTGGATATCCAATATAAGGTTGCATAAAACCTGGAAAACCATAAAATTCATCTTCATAAACTTCGTCACAATATTTTTGCATTTCATTTTTTATATAAATTGCAGTTTGCCGCGATTTTTTACTACATGAAGGACGAGGCCCAAATTTCTTGCATATATCTTCAATAAAATTCCTACAAAATTTATCAATCTCTCTCAAATTTAATCGACCTTTTTAATTTAAAGGGTAAATTAAATTAGAAATTTATTATTTTTTTAATATTATAGTTTAATTGTTTATTTTAATATTTAATATTTAATTTTTAACCAAACTTTTAGAAATAAATAATTTAAAATATAAAATAATAATATGATTAGTAATGAAATATAACAAAAAGAATTTGATATTAATAACAATCGATACATTGAGACTTGATCATTTAAATATAATGAATTATAAAAAAAATACAACACCATTTTTATCAAATCTCTCAAAAGAAGGAATTTTTTTCCGAAATGTTATTACTAATGGACCTTGGACAGCACCCTCTTTTTCATCAATATTTACATCCACTTATCCTTTTCATAGGGGTGGTTATGCACCGTTACCTGAAAACAAAATTACGTTAGCAGAAATTTTACAAGCGAATGGGTATTTTAATATGGCAATTCATTCTACACCTTTACTTTCTCGATTTTATGGTTATGATAGAGGTTTTAATCTTTTTTATGATTCAATGCTAAAAAAAGAAAACAACATAATTAAAAATTATGTTTTAAATAAGGTACTTAATAAAAAAGCTCTTACTGTCAATATAATTGATTATCTCCAAGGGTTAAATATCCCAAAAACTCTACAATATTATTTTCTTATTACATTTTATAATTTGCTTATTGGTAAGTTAGATTATTACAAAAAAGCTAGATATTTATTTCAGAAAGCAATAAAATGGATTGACTATTATATTAATAAATACCATGATAAAAAGCCATTTTTTTTATGGGTACATTTAATGGACCCACATGACCCATATTTTCCCTCTACTGAAATTATTAATTTAATCGGATGTAAAAACCTTACAATAAAAGAAATAAAATATATACAAAAACATCCACACTATATTAATAAATTACGGGAACAAAATATGGTAAATAAATTAATAGACCTCTATGATTCAGAAATAAGATATGTAGACGATAATATAAAGGAATTTTTTGGTGTACTAAAAAAGGAATATAATTATTTGCTAGAAAATTCATTGGTATTTATTACAGCAGATCATGGTGATGAATTTAATGAACGAGGTTCATTTGGGCATAATGCAAAGTTATATGATGAGTTATTAAGAGTCCCACTCATTTTGAGCAGTGATTATTTAAAGGAAAAGAAGGGATTGAAAAATAAAGAAATATATTCACTTATTAATATGCGCGATTTTGCCCCGACTATACTTGATTTACTAAATATAACACCTAATCCAAGTTTCGAAGGGAAGAGTTTTGCTGATTTGATATATGATGGTGATAAAGAAATTCAAAATGATCCAATTAATGATGGAGTTTTTTCTGAAACTTATCACAAGAAATTTTTCATCAAATTTACTAACAAAAATGATAGAGAAGTAAGACGAATAATATCATATCGTACTATTAAATGGAAATATATTATTAATGAGCAAAATCATCATGAAGAATTATATGATTTAGAAAATGATCCTCGCGAATTAAATAACATAGTAAGTTCTTATCCTAAATTAGCCAGAATTTTTAAATCAAAAATTATAAATCATTTGAAAGAAAATAGCACCATTAAAAAAGAAAAAAATGATTTGATTGAAAAAATGAAAATTTCGTTAGCTATTAAAAAATTGGATTTATTTAATAAACCGTTAATTTTTTAAAAATAAATAAATCAAATATTTTTTATTTTCAAAAAAGGAGAAAGATAATTGTTTGGATTAATTAATAATTTTTTCTAATTTAATTTTAAAAATTAGGATTTAAATAAATGATAGAAAAAAAAGATATAAAATTATTTTAAAGATGCAACCCATTTATAGACGGGTTCACATAATTTTTTAATTCGTTCTTTTTCGGGATTCATAGGGGAAGGTTTCCAATCATCAGCAGGTACAAAATAAAAATCAGTTATAGCACCAACTCTTTGTTCTTTAGGGACAAATTTCACCTTAACAAGCATATTAAATTCAGCATTCCATGGATTAATTTCTCTAATTTCATTTGCAACTGCGGTAGTTACTCCGTCAAGAATTACATATGCAAGGACAAATGGGAGTCTTTTTAGGGATGATCTACCGCTCCAGCCTGCAATGGTATATGTATGTACTTTTCCTGTCTGTGGAAGTTCAATCCATTCAGTCTTCGTTAATTTACAATCTAGATTCCAACAATTTACACGTGGAGGAAAGAACACATCACCACATTTTGGACATTTAGTGCCCATAATTTTTCCTTCTAGCAGACCTAATGCATAAGGAGATAATTCAGCTGATCTAACCGTATATAACTGGTCATAATGTAAATGTGCTTGAAATAATGTTTTATCTTCTGAAATATAATAATCAACAAATTTAAAACCAACTTCTTTGGTATTTTCATCTCTAAACTCTTTTACTATTTTCATTTTTGGTGGGCTTGTGGTTTCATGTAAATTAAGGTTTTTTTTGTTAGTCATTTATCTACCTCCTTCGGCTGTTCTTAAAATAAAATTTGAGATACTAGTACCTGTCCCAGCATGTGAATTTACCAACCCAACTCTGGCATCAGGTACTTCACTTTTTTTGCTTAAATGTTTCTCTGGAATTTTTCCAGTTAACTGATAAAAAACTTCTACAGTACTCATAAGTCCAGTTGCACCGACTGGGTGTCCATATCCCATAAGTCCACCTCCAGGATTAGTCGGAATAGAACCCCCCATAAAAGTTTCTCTATTTCGTACGAATTCTGCAATATTATTTTCATCAGCCCAACCTAATGCCTTGTAAATTTGAGCTTCAGATGAAGAAAATGCATCATGAATTTCAGCGACATCAATGTATTTATATGAGTCCTTCCATGGAATGCCAGCTTGTTTGAAGCACCGTTCTGCAGCGTTTCTACAAGCAGCGAATTCAGTTAGGTCTGGATAACCCTTACCATATCGTTCATTCCAACCTGGAAATGAAGTCCTATCTCCAGCTCTAATAGTACAACTTGAGAGTCCAGCTCCATCAATCGTAATATATCCGGAATCCTTAGCAACCTTTTTTGCATATTCTTCTGAACAAACTAAGACTATAGCTAGTCCTCTTGACATTAAACAGCAATCATATTTTTTTAATGGATATGCAATTAATCGAGAATTCATTACATCATCTACAGTTAAATATTTATGCTCATTTCTATACCATTGAGCTTTTGGATTATCCATTGCATTATTTCGATTTTTCATTCCAATAAGAGCAAAATCTTCTTCCTTGAATTTATTTTCTTTCATCCATTTTAAAGCGCCAGCAGCATAAAAAATTGGATATATTCCACCAACCAATAATTCGTATCGAGTGTCTGCAGCAATAGCAATAAATTCTGCACCTTGACTCTGAGATACATTATCCATTGTTTCCCAGCCAATTACTGGTACGACATCAGCAATGCCTGATTTTACAATGCTATAAGCAGCATAAAGAGCTGAACCACCTGTATTTCCTCCATTTTCAACCCTAAAATGGGGAACACCGACTAATCCTAAATGGTCATGTATTATCCATTCAGGGCATAATTGTTTTCCAAAATGGACTGAAAAATGAGAATATATTACAAAATCAATATCTCTTAAATTAAATTCAGGTAAATCGTCCATAGTTTCGAGCATTACATTAGCTGCCATTCCTTCAATTGTCATATGATAATTATTATAATCAAATGGTGTTGTATTCCCTCCAATAATACAAACTTTTCTAGTTTCTGTCAAATTTTTATCACCAATAAAAAAAATTTTCTCTTCAAAAATTAATAAGAATTCTTTATTGTTTGCGTAATTTTTTCAGAAAAATTATATTTTTCTATAATTTAATTCGTTCATGTATATATAATTATAACTTCTTTTGACGTTATTTGAATTTCGAATATTTATTAGGGAATATCCACAATCCTTTATATTAAATCATGAATACTCTTAAATTCAATTATGTTAATTTCAGATAAATATTTTACAAATAAGCCTAATTTATTAGTTTTAGGTAGTGTTTCGGAGATAATAATATAAGGTCTATTTTTAAGGGTAATTTTCTGACCAAAACATCAGTTTCAATATAAAAATATTTAAGTTCTCTGTTTAATATTTGTTTAAATAAGACATCTCAAGCTATTATTAAAATTCTCCAGATATCCTAATCTTGATTATTCAACAATATCCAAATTTCATTTTTTATAATTTTTAATTTTTCAATTTTTAAAAAATTTATTCTTTATTTATTTAATTTTTTGATAGAGCCAGAATTTTTATCCAGAGTTAATTATATTTCTCTATTTTCTATGTTATTCTTTTTGGAGTTCGGGTAATAATTTTTTAAAGTAATCAAGCGATTCGGGATTATTCAATGCGCCCCGATTTAAAATTGGTCTACCATTTACCAAGTTGGTGATGGCACTTTCGACTTTTTTCATACTAAAAGTATAAGGTATGTCAGGTACCTCAAAAATTAATGCCGGGACATGTCTGGGTGATGCATTTTTTCGCAATGTCTTTTTGATTTTTAACTTTAAATCTTCCGTTAATTTGTAATTCGGTGCAAGTTTGACAAATAAAATTATACGTTGATCGCCCTTCCAATTTTGGCCAATAACCAGGCTGTCTGATATTTCGTTTAATTCTTCAACAATATTATAAATTTCAGATGTTCCAATTCGGACTCCTGATGGTTTTAAAACAGAATCTGACCTACCATAAAATGTAATCCCTTTTGTATCACTATGATAAACAATATAGTCGCCATGTCTCCAAAC
>SUPR01000041.1 GCA_005191425.1 Candidatus Helarchaeota ASGARD archaeon Hel_GB_B | reverse complement strand
CATTATACCAATCGATAAATGTTTTCAATCCAAATTTAAGTACTTTCTTGCTTTTTGGGCCAATGACAAACCCATAACTCGCAATGCCTATCCCATTAATTTCCATCGATAAAAATCGTTTTAAAGTTTTCATATATTTTGTAAATTCAAAATCAGGGTAATATGCAGTTGGACGGCAAAAATTTTCTCCAATATGAAATGCACCTGCGGAATCGCCAACAAACAAAAATTTAGTTTTCAGGTCAAAGACAGAAATATGATCGGAAGAATGTCCGGGTGTTTCTAAGAATTGTAAATCATGTAAATTACCTATATTTAACTTAGTACCTTCTTTTACTGTCAAAATTTTTGAATTTAAATTGTTATTATTAATTATACTGCTGATTTCTTTTAACATCTTCTTCGATTTTTCAGATACAACAATTTTAATTTGGTCATATTTTTTCAAGAAATATGAAATCCCTCCGTAATGATCTATATGGCCATGTGTGATTATTATATAGTCTATTTTTTCACACCCTAATTCCTTGGTAATGTATTTGTTAATTTTTCGGGCGTCACCCCTAGTTCCACAATCGATTAATACTACTTTACTACCTTTAATTAAATAGACAGCGTTTTGTTTCTCGATTCCCCAACTTTTAGCGTCTATTATATAAGATTCATCGTCTATCTTACCGCTTTCTCTAATATATTCCATAATAATCGCATTATTGGACGAAATTTACATATAAAAAACATTTATTTATCAATTCTAATAGATTAAAGCGATAAAATTGAAATCAAAATGAATTAAAAAAAGTTGTGGTTTTATTTCATTTTTGGTTGGTGCAATCCAAATGAAATTTAAGAAACTGTGTTTTATTTTTGAAATTGTTTTAAAATATATCGATGTATAATTAATGATGAATTATTTACACTATCTAACACCAATGTACCACTTCAGGAGGATTTTTAATGAAATTCATTATGCTGAGATAGTGTTTAATTGTGATTTAATAGATGATATGAAATGATAAAGATATAAAGTTAGTATGTCAAATCACGTCCTGTGTTTATTTGGAAATTTTTTGGTTAATAGTAGTTTAGACGTGAATTGAAGATAAATTAGATAGTTATTAGGATCAAAATCAATTTTTAGGTGAGATCAAATCTATGATTTTTGATTAATAAAATAATGGAACAGTGATCTCATTGAACATCTCAATAAAGATATTGCTTACCAATTACCAATGAAATAAAACCAATGCAATAACATATAAAATTATAAAATTATGATTTAAAAATCTTACTGATTTTTATCATCAAATTCATATTAAAATTGGTAATAAATTAATCCAAAATATTATCGATAATTTGGGATAATTTTTCAAAAGTTTAATTTTTTGGATTTATAGAGTTTTTACAAAAACTTTTGCCCGACAAAAATATATAAGTGATTTTATTTAACTATTTTTTTGGCGAAATTTGAAAAAATTTTTGTATATTTAACTACTTTTTATTATCTAAAAATAGTATGAGATGAACTCGGAAATGTATTATGAATTAAGATATCATTACAACCTATAATATAAATTAAATGATATCATAGCATCCTTGAAAATCCCGGTCTTATGTCCAAGATTCCCTGATGATTGTGACTCGCGTAGTATTAAGCGAGGTAGGCGCGATACATCTGTGCATGGCAATCCTTAAAAATATACCTACAAAAGTTGCCGGAGGACTTTCTATGCACATACCAGTGCTTTTTTCAAAAATTTAATCCCATCAATTAGTAATACTATTACTAAATTCTTTAAAAATGGGACTATTGATTTAAAACGTATCAGTCAGACTTTTAATTGCTCTAATTTATATGCGTCTACTATTGTAAAAGAAATAATAATATCTGTCAATAATTCAGTCGAAGTAAAGCTTGCATGGGCTACACCCATTTCTGGTGATATTCTTTTAGTCGACGAAACGTCCATTAAAATTAATGGACATGTTTGGTATCTCTTGCTGGCTTTAAACGAAGATAGAGTTCGAAAATACATTTATAACAAGAATATCAAAAAAAGAAGTCAAATTAACAAGTAATAAAAAACGTGGACGAAAAAAGGGTACCAAAAATAAGAAAAAAAAGCCAAAACAAATAATCCGGATATAATAATTAAAAATAAAAAAAAGATGCCCCAAAAACTATTTTAAAATATGTACAACTTATGCATATCATTATAATATAAAAGACAATCATGTAAAAACACTTGGTGGTCCCCGAAAAATGTGGCTGAGATTCTGGAAGTTATAGCCACTAAATTTAGAGGAAAGTGTATTACAACGAACATTGTGAGACAAGAATTTAGTACACTTAAATCGAATATAAAATTTAAGGGAAAAAGGAGTATAACTCGCTGGAAATCAATTTTAAACTTTTATTTCACGGTAAGAGAATATCCAGAGCTGGTAGATGAGATAATAGAAAGGCTTAAGTTTAGGAAGAAATTGGTAGGTAGGATAATGGGGTTGGTTTTAAATATAATAGAAAGGAGGTGATAATAAAAAGTCGAAAAAATTAAAAGGAAAAAATTGGTAATAATAAAAGCAAAAGATTTTGTAAAAAGTCGTATACTATAAATTTAAATATTAATTGTAGGAAACTTGTCTAAAAGTTTATTAAATGTCTGAATTACTTCTTTTTCTTCAATGTTTGTATGATTTTGCAAAAATTTGGTAATATATAGGCCCATTTCAATTTTGGTCATAAGATAATGATCTTTTATAGGATTAATTAATCCTTTTTCGGGATTTATAATATAGTGGTTTGAGTAATTGTTGTAAATTTCAATAGGGTTTACTAAAAAGTCTTGGTTAATTATTGACAAAACAGTAAAATTATTGATTTTTAAGAAATTTTTCAAAAATGCTCCAAGCGAAAGGTTTGCAGGAGAATTTATCATCCAGACATTAAAATTGGAAGTAGAAGCAGGAAAAATTAAAATTATACCGTTTGTATTTTTATAGAATTTATAAACAGAAAAATAATCTATATTAGTAAGCTCAGGAGTATAAATTTCAAATTGAGTCGATAATATTTTTTCATTATTTATTGATTTATTATTAATATACAGTTCCTGACCAATTTTCTGGTCAGATATTAGGTATTTAATATTAATTTCCTTTTTTGACTTGAAACTTTTAACAGTAATAGAATTAATTCGATTTTCGTTTTCTTTAATATCTGAAATTCTTGTAAACGCTTTTATATCAACACCAAATTGTGAAGATTTTGAAATAAGATATTTTTCAAATAATCTTGGATCAATTGTTAAAAAGTCAATATTTTTTTTATCAATTTCAATATTGTCTTCATTAAAAAATATCATTTCGTGGGATTCTGCTTGGAACATATAAGAATTTTCATTGATATTTAACTTTTTGAGATATTTTCTATCTAAATAATTGCCACATCTTCTAGGAATGCCAAATTCTCTATTTTTTTCAAAAATAATTATTTTATTTCCATTAATAATTAATTTTGGAGCGATGATACCAGCGATTAAGCTCGTATTATAAAAAACGAAATCGTAATATCTATGTTTGATCAATTAAATTCACTTATGGACTGAAATATAATAATATTCATTCATTGCCTTTTGTTTTTTGTCCATTTCCGAATCTTTTTTATTCACTCGGGGTCGGCCAGTATTTTGATCTCGTCTAAAAGTGATATCTACCTCCTTCAAAAATCGGTTCATACCATTTTTAAGGTCAATAGGGGGAGAAGCATGCCCATTCATTCCAGGAGTTCCACTAAAAACGATCAATAAATCGCTCAAAAAATCTACGCATAAAATGTCGTGTTCTACAATCATTGCGCATTTTTTGTTATTTTGTATTAATCTTTTTATTTGTTTTGTTATAGTTAGCCTCGCTTGACTATCTAAATAGGCACTAGGCTCATCTAAAAGATATAAATCGACTTCTTCAGATAATGTCTTAACGATATATACTTTTTGTAATTCCCCGCCACTCAGTTCATTTAGTTCTCTGTCTAATATTTTTTCTATATCAAATGCCCTTAAATAATCCGATTTATAAAAAGACGTATCAAACTTTTTCTTGGCGCTCTCTTTAATAAATTCTCTTACGGTACCTTTATAATCAGGGTCAATGTATTGCGGTTTTACAGCAATTTTTATCTTTTTGTTTATCAGCAGCTCATTGTCAGGATTTAACTCTCCACTTAGAATTTTAATCATAGTCGATTTTCCTAGTCCATTTCGTCCGACTATCCCAATTATTTCACCTTTATGAATTGTCCCGCCATCAGATTGAAATTTAAAATTGCCTAACTGCTTTTCAATTCGGCCAAAACTTAGAATTATATCATCGCTTGACCTACCTTCTAATGCGGTAGGGTTCATTTTAAATAAAATTGGTTCATCTCTTATCCTAACATTCTCGTCCCTGATAAAGCCGTCTAAATATTGATTAATACCATTACTAACTCCATGTAAATGAGATACAATTCCATATACAGCCGGAACACCATAAATTATTGAAATATAATCAGATAAATAATCACAAACTACAAGGTCATGTTCGACAATTAAAATGGTCTTACCAGTTTTTGCCAATGATTGAATTGACTTTGCCATTGAAATACGTTCATTAATATCTAAAAAAGAACTTGGCTCGTCAAACATATATAAATCAGCATCTCTTAATATAGCAGCACTTATTGCAACTCGTTGAAGTTCTCCACCAGATAATTGATTTATGTTTCTGTCTAAAATACTTTTTAAGTTCAATTCATCAATGATTTCATCAAAAATACCGCGTTCATCAACTTTTAATAATAAATCTTTTACTACTCCCCTGGCAACTTGCGGTAATTTTGTTATATATTGGGGTTTAAACACGATTTTTAATTCTTTATTTGACAATTTTTTAAAATGACCTTGTAATTCAGAACCCTTAAAAAAATCAATTATCTCGTCCCAACTAGGCTCGACTTTTACATTTCCCAAATTGGGTTTGATCTCCCCAGCAAGAATTTTGATTGCGGTACTCTTACCAGAACCATTTGCTCCAATTAAACCCACAACTTTATCTTGTTTAATAACAGGTAATCTAAATAATACGAACCCAGAACCCGGGCCATATCTATGAACAGCATCAGTCTTTAATTCTTCAGGTAAATTTACAATTGAAATTGCATTAAATGGACACTTTTTAATACATATGCCACAACCAGTACATAAAGATTCCACTATTCTAGGATATTTCATGTCTTTTTCAAATACTATTGCCTCAGTATGGGTCCTAACTAAAGGACAATATCTCAAACAAGGTTTCGTAATACCACAGTCTTTAGGCTTACAATAATCAGGATTAATTACTGCAACTCGCATCTAATCACATTATTCCATTTTCAATTATTTTATTAATTATTTTTTTAGTAGCTGCTCTACAAGCTGCATTTATATCAATCCCCCTTGTATCAAAACCGATCGAATTTATCCAGTCATCATTTGTATGTTCTCTCACTATTTCTATTACGGTCTTAGTTATATCATATTCGATTCCTTTATATCGAACTTTGCATATAAAATTATCCCAATCAAAATTAACCCCAAATAAATCTCGCCGCCTATTTATCAAATCACCAAGCTGTAAATTTGGAAATTGCTTTTTTAATTGCTCGATTTCTGGTTTTATAATGCCTTCCTTTTTTAATAAAACATTTTGAATAAATTGTCCAATTAGCCAGACATATTTCTTGATATATATCGGAATTTTAGATACCATTTTTTAAATTACACACACTTTCGATATTTAACCTAATTTAATTTATATTAGTCCATTTAATTTTTTCTATTTAAAAATAATAAAAAAGAAATTATATTTAAAAAAGGGTAAACGTATTACCAAACTTCTTCTTCATTTTGATCTTGATCGTTATCGATCTCAACTTTTTCATTTTGAGAATCTTCTTCTTTTTTACTTTCCTCTTCTATTTTCTTCCTGGCTTCTTCCTCCGCCTTCTTCCTGGCTTCTTCCTCCGCCTTCTTCCTGGCTTCTTCCTCCGCCTTCTTCCTGGCTTCTTCCTCCGCTTCTTTTTCTTCAATTTCTTTTGCTTCTCTAACAGGTATTTCTAAAATTAAAAAATCGCCGGGTTCCTTATTTTCTTCTATTATTCGTACCATTGCTTTATACATTTTTTCAGATGATTTTAATTTTGTTGCTTGAACCCCTGCTTTGTAAGCAGCGCTTGGAGTGCTTTGACTTCCTTTCCATATCCATAAAAAGTCATTTTCTTTATCAATAACTATTGAAACATATTTCGGGTCTAATGCATCGACTTTTATTGGTTCATCTCTTATCTGATAAATTGAAACGGTTAATTTTTTCTCTTCTGGCTCTTCGACTGGCTCTTCAGAAATAACAATTCCAGTTTTTCGCTCTTCAGGTGTCATAGGTCTAACATAATGACAAATAGGACAATAATAATATGCTTTACCATCCCCACTACCTTTTCCCATTTCTACTAGTGGGGTACCATCTCTTGGACATAGTTTTTTACGTTCTTTTACTTTATATGGCGTATACATTTTTTTGACCTTTTGAAATTTTTTATTTAATTAGCTAATATATTCAACTTCTAATAATAAATATTTATTTATTAGAATGTACCAAGTTAACCAACACTTACTTTTCATTATTTAAAAGGATTTTGTTGATTGTTTATCATTTAAAAGCCTTATGATTGAATTTTCTAAAAACTCTTAAGGAATTCCATTCTATCAAATTTATTTTCAGTTTAATTTTTTAGTTTGTGATTCTTTTTACCGATATAATTTGTAATATAAAAATTGGAGGATAATACGCCATAATAATATTTAAGAAATATTTTTTCTATAATATAATCTCTATTTTTATAGCAAATAACCATTTTAAAAAATAAATTACATTAAAAAATCAAATTAGATTAAAAATAAATAATAAAATTTTTTTAATTTTTAATTATGAGAATACGACAATATCTTTTTTATGATTAATCTCGGGGAAGTATTGATCAGTTATTAATTTAATATCAATGGAATAATTTTTAAAATAATTTAGCTTTACAGGGATTTGTTTGTTTTTAATTTTAATTAATTCAATTCGGTGCTTTTTACAAAAATCATTTTTTATAGATTCCAAAAAGTCTTCATATTTTGAAAGATCGTTTACATTATCGATAATAAGTATAATTTTTATTTGATATTCTTTTGAACTTGTCCCTATAAAAGTATATAATTTAGTTTTTAACATTTGAAATTCGATTCCACCAATTTGTTTTGAAAACATCCATAAAGCTGAGCAGAAACCACTGATAAGTAATGGGTCTTGTCCTAAATCATTCCAAGCCCAATCAAATAGTAAAATTCCATCAGATAAAAAGATATAAATATTTCTTAACATAATTAATTACCGCGGTTATCTATTTATATTATCGATTAGGATAGTTATTTTTTGAATAATGTCCATATAAGATATTATGATCAATTTTCATAACAGATTTAAAAAAAATTTTGGTCTTTTTATGTCCATTTTTTAAAAGGTTCATTCCTATTTGAAAAAAATCAGGTGTGATACTATAGGTCAGTGGAGAGATAATTTAAAAATTAATTAAAACAGATTTGAGAGGAATTAAGCTGATATTTATAACAAGTCTAAATCTTGAAAAAGATTTTTACTTCAAGTATTATTAATTAAAATAGAAATGAAAACATGGATATCACTAATGCAACCTGAGTGAACCAGTCTATTCATAATGATCGGATAAAAATTAACCTTTAAAATAAAATTTTCTTGTAAATAATAAGATTAATAATTTTAAGGCATTAAACAATGGATACTATTTACAATTAATATCTAAAATTTTTTATATTAGACATTAAATTCAAAAATATGCTTTATTATTTCAATTTTTATTTGAATATCTCCTACTTTCGGGTAGATTTAAATACATACAAAAAGTGTTAAATATAAGTAATAAGTTGAGGTATATATTATGAATGAGGTCATTAATACATACATTCCCATAGTAAATACATTCTTGTGTAATGGGTGTGGAGATTGCGCAAGGTCATGCCCAGTCGATAAAATGCCCAGAAATCCAGAGAAAACAATTTTAAAAGTAATTAATGGGATGGTTAATATATTACGACCAGAATTATGTGAAGGATGCGGTCTATGTGTTGAAAGTTGCCCGCAATCCGCAATTAAAATTGTATTAAAAGAATAATTGATTAATAAGGAGGAATAAATATTGATACCTGGATTTACAAGAACAATTAATAATAAAGAACAAAGAATTAAAATGCGATTATTAACATTATATACTGAATTAATTCATAATAGAGATTTATGCGTTGGTTGTGGGACGTGTATTACAGTTTGCCCGAAAAATGCTGTTAAAAGGGGCCCTGTTGGGGCAAGCCTTCGTGATACAAGAAGAGGTGATGCTTCTACATTATCTCCAGTAATATTTGACCAGAATGAATGTTCCTTTTGCGGCACATGTGCATATCTATGCCCAACTGGAGCAATTAAGGTGGTCGTTAATGGAGAAGAAAATACCCAATTAATCGATGAAAAGGCTCTCCCAGAAATTGAAATTACATGGATAGATAGGAAGGATAGTAAAGCAAAAGTTAAAAAATATAGTGAAGGTGAACTTGAAATAAACTTGACCAACTGCCCTAGCATGTGCTCAACATGTGCAGTTGTGTGTCCAACTGAAGCAATTACAATCCCTAAGCCAGAAAAAGGTTGGATGAAGACAAAAAAAGTTGAATATGACAAGGACAAATGTGCTTTATGTGGTGCATGTGTATCTGCGTGCCCATCAGATTGTATCACTATAAAACGGACAAAAATAAACTATAAAGGGGAGTTTACAGAGCCATTTTGGCCAAATATCGTTGAAAAATTAACTAAACCAAGAAATTCAGCAGAGCGTTAAAAAATTTAAAAAGAGCAGATAACTTTTATTCAATAGAATTTATTTTAATCTTAATTTTTCGCGTACCTTGCGTTCTGTTTCTGCAAGTAATGTTTTTTTAGCACTGGCAAATAACATTTTTAGTGTTTTTTCGCCTTTTTTCTGTTCTTTCTGCCATTCTTTAGCAAATTTTCCAGAAACTATTTTTTGAAATACTTCTTTCATCTGTTCTTTTATAGGTTCCATAAATTTTACATAATATACGCCG
This sequence comes from Candidatus Helarchaeota ASGARD archaeon Hel_GB_B, assembly GCA_005191425.1. Taxonomy (GTDB): domain Archaea; phylum Asgardarchaeota; class Lokiarchaeia; order Helarchaeales; family HEL-GB-B; genus HEL-GB-B. Next base: position 19,153 of record SUPR01000041.1, on the reverse strand, counting down.
CGACTTAAGCTACCATATTGACTTGTCCGTGAATGGTGTACCATTTGGTCAATAAAGCCTTCTTCAGCAATTGTTTTCCATGTATATGACATTTCGCCAGACATGTATAATTCCACTAATATAGCTTCAGGAGGGTATCCTTCTTCCAAAAGGAGTTGAAAAGATGCCATTAAAACCTGCCCAAATGCCGGACCAAAACATTGCTCCGTGAAAAGGTCAAGTGCAGCTTCTTGTTCCATAGTAGTTTCAATTACACCTTTTCTAGTCGAACCAATCGCTTTTGCAAGTGCTAAAACAATTTTTTTAGCCATTTTAGAGTGGTCTTGGTGGACACCAATAAAGCTATAAAATCCTTCTTTATACAAACTCCTTACCCCTGGTCCAATCATTCTGGGCGCCAATAAAATTATGTCTATATTTTTAGGTAATTCAATTAAATTAAACGCTATATTATATCCAGATGCAAATGAAACTACTTTGTTTTCCGTGAGAGAAGGTAATATTTTTTCTTTTATGACTTCGACCATAACTTCATCAGGAATTAGCAACATTATTATATCAGCTTTTTTAACTGCTTCCGGAATGGAATAAACTACAAAGCCATCTTTTTCTGCATCATTTTTGTATTCGTCGTCTATATTCCCAATTATAACATTAATTTTACTGTCCCTTAGATTTAAGGCTTGAGATTTTCCTTGATTACCATATCCAATTACAGCTACAATTTTATCTTTTAGTACCCCCAAATCTGCGTCTTTATCAAAAAAAACTTTGACTTCTTCACTCATTTTAGTTCAGTCTCTTTTTAATTTTATTTTTTTATTATAATAATTATTTTAATTAATTATAATCAAAAATAAAGAATAAGTTAATTAATTTTTGCTGTTTCATTATTTAAGTGTTTTGAGAAAATTGATCTAAAAATATAAACAAGGAAAAGAGTTTTTTTTCCGTAATTTATTGTATAATAGAAAATATATTAATAAAAAATTCTGGAATTTATTAGTTTAATTTACAAACTAAAATAATTTAAATTATATGATAGGGGACGTATTTAAAATTTAATAAAATAATTAAAATCAAAAATTTTAAATAATCAAGAAAAAAAATTAAACTTATACATCAAAACTATACACAAAATTTTAATATTTGCTAATTTTGTTATCTAACAATAATCATATTAATATAATTTATCTATGGTGCTTTTTAATGGTTAAACCACTAATTATTAAGAATGGCTTCGTAATTGACCCACTTAACAAAATCTGTGAGAAAAAAGACATATACATTAAGGATGGAGTAATAGTTTCAAGTGCACCTAAAGGTGCTAAAGTTATTGATGCTTCTGGACTCATAGTAATGCCTGGAGGAGTTGATCTTCATTCTCATATATCGGGTGCTAAAGTCAATAAAGGTCGTATACTCCGACCTGAAGATCATATAAAAGATCCCGTTAAGAAAACAGATATTACCAGATCAGGCACCGGTTATTCAGTACCATCAACTTTTGTTACTGCATATAGATATGCACAAATGGGATATACTACAGTATTTGAACCAGCAACTCCACCACTAAAAACAATACATACCCATGAAGAGTTTCTGGACATGCCCATTATTGATAAAGCTTGTTTTCCTTTAATGGGAAATAATTGGTTTATTATGAAATATATTCTTGAAGATAACTTTGAATATTTAACGGCATATGTTGCTTGGTTGATTAAAGCTACAAGAGGTTATGCAGTGAAAATAGTGAATCCAGGCGGTGACGAATCTTGGAAATGGGGAAAAAATGTAGAGAGTATTGATGATCCAAATTTAGGTTGGGAAGTTACTGCAAGGCAGATAGTTACTGCTTTATGTAAAGCTAACGAAAAATTAAAATTACCGCACACGATTCATGTTCATACAAACAATTTAGGGCACCCAGGTTGCTACGAAACAACTTTGGCTACCTTTAAAGCTGTAGAAGGTATCAATGGAAACACTTCAAGAAAAAATAACTTTCATATAACACATATCCAGTTTAATTCCTATGGCGGGACAAGTTGGAAAGACTTTTGCTCAGAGGGACCAACTCTTGCAAAATATATTAATGAACATGACCATATAACTTGTGATATGGGGCAAGTAATCTTTGGCAATACTACGACCATGACAGCCGATGGGCCTTGGGAATTTGGACTTCAAAATATAACAGGACTTGCAAATTTCATACCTGGCGGAATAAAATGGATAAATGCCGATGTGGAGGCGGAAACCAGTTCTGGAATAGTCCCATACATATTTAAAAAGAGCACAGCCGTAAATGCTATCCAATGGGCTATTGGATTAGAAATAATGTTGAGTATAAATGATCCATGGAAAATATTTCTCACGACTGACCATCCAAATGGAGGGCCTTTCATTTTCTACCCAAAAGTTATATCATGGTTAATGTCAAAAAAGGCCCGAGATGAAGAGCTTAAGACCATGAAATCTGAGGCATCTGAACGTACAACACTCCCGAGCATAGACCGCGAAATGACACTAGAAGAAATAGCAATAGTTACGAGAGCAGGAACAGCTAAAGTATTAGGGTTAAACAACAGAGGACATTTAGGAGAAGGTGCATTGGGCGATGTGGCAATATATAATATTGGACTCGAAGAAAAAGACGCACACAAAATAGAAAAAGGGTTTGCCAAGGCAATTTATACAATAAAAAATGGAATTGTAGTGGTTAAAGATGGGGAAATAACAGCAACCCCAGATGGCAGGACTATTTGGGTAAACAAGATGTTACCAGATGATCTTGAACAAGCATTAATCGAAGAAATGAAGGACCTCTGGTTCCAATACTATTCAACGAGTTTCTCGAATTATATAGTCAATATGGCATATCTTCCATACAATGAAGAGATAAAAATCTAAAAATTATTTTTTTTACCTAAAATTAGAAACTTTTTACTCCCTTTTATTTAAACAACAAGACCTTTTTTAATATTAAACTGTTATAAAAGTTTAAAATTGAATTTATTATTAGAATTCAAATTTAATAAATTTTGAGGCAGCAATAACAGCTTGTCCTAAGGAAATTCCTCCATCTCCAGGTGGGACCTGTCTATGTTGAATAAATTTTAGACCGTTTTTAGTGATTTCTTCTTTAATATTATGAGTAAAAATAGTATTAAATGCGACTCCACCTGAGAATCCGATTAATTTAATATCGTATTTTTCAGCTAATGTTATTGCAATAGAGGCAAGCCCTCTGCTGATATAATCTTGAGCTTGGTATGCTAAAATACTTTTATTGACATGATTTTTTAATGAATTTATTAATTCTTCAAATAATATCGTTGTATTTAATACTAATTTTCCATTAATTTTATGTATTTGGGGTTCTAAAATATGCTCTATTTGTTCACTTTTTCTCGCAAAAGCCTCTAATTTCATAGCAGGCTCCCCTTCATATGTACGGACATAACAGATATCTAGAAGTGCGGAGATCGCATCTAATACTCGTCCACAACTGGTGGTTTTGGGTAGATTGATTTTGTTCTGGAGTTGTTTAATCAAAATTTCGAGTTCTTTTTCTCTATAAGGAAGGTATTTAACATATTTATTTTTAATAAATAGTCGAAGCTCGTCAAATGAAAAAATTTTAGATAAAATAGAGCTGAGCATTCTTACAGGGTATTTTGTACAAAGATCTCCGCCTGGCATCATATATTGTTCTATATGCCCGAGGCGCTCCATTTTAGAATAATTACTTAGAATTATTTCACCTCCCCATGCAGTCCCGTCCAGACCAAAACCAAAACCATCGCATGAAATACAGATAATGGGCTCTTTTAAATTATGTTCAGCCATTAAACTGGCTGCGTGTGCAAAATGATGCTGGACTGGGATAATTTTTGCGGATTTTTCTTTAGCTAGTTCAAATGCAAGTCTTGTACTTAAAAATTGGGGGTGTAAATCGCATGAATAAATTTTTGCATCTTGAGTTCTAGTTAGCTTCATAAGGTGCTTAATAGCACTTATCTCAAATTCAAATTGGTCTATATTTGTCAAGTTACCAATATGCTGTGTAAAATACGCACGACCTCTTTTTAAGATACACCCGGTATTTCGTTCTTCAGCTCCGAGTGCAACTACCACATCATCAATATTGATAGGAGTATTGATCCATTGAGGGACATATCCTCTAGACCTTCGTATTAATGTAGGTATACCTTGATTTACAATTAATACTGAGTCATCAGCACGTTGATAAATAATTCTGTCATGTAATAGAAAATAATCAGCAAGGTCATTTAACTTTCTTAGTGCAACTTCATTTGAAATTATCATTGGTTCATCAGACCGATTAGCAGAAGTTAAGACTATTGCGGGTTCATTTGTATATTTAAATAATAAATAGTGGATCCCAGAGTATGGTAAAAAGACGCCGATTGAGTCTAAGTCTGGAGCAATTAGGTCAGAAAGATAATAATCATAAGACTTTTTAACTAAAACAATCGGTCTTCTGAAGGAAGTTAGTGCAGTAATTTCTAATTGGGAGGGTGAAGCAAAAGTTTGAAGTGTTTTAAAGTCTTGACACATAATTGCAAATGGCTTGGCTATGCGTTTTTTTCTTTTACGGAGTTTGGAGATAGTATCGTCAGAAGTAGTCTTGCATGCAATATGAATTCCACCAATTCCTTTAATAGCGATTATATTTCCTTCATCTAAAAGTTGCATTGCAGTCTTAATTGGGTTTTTAGTAGATAAAGTCTCACCATTTTTTTCCTTTAAAGTGAATTTTGGGCCACAATTTCTACATGCAAAAGTTTGAGCATGAAATCGGCGGTTTCCAATTGTTTTATATTCTTTATCACAATCTGGACAAAATGGGAAATTTTTCATTGTTGTCCTATCTCGGTCATAGGGAAGATCAATGACACTTGTAAATCGTGGGCCGCATTGAGCACAAGCAATAAAAGGATATTCAAAAAAACGTAGATTTTTTTTATCTTGAAAATCTTTTAGGCATTCCTCGCAAATTGCTATATCAGGGGGTAATACAAGGCTTTCTCCTTTTTCGTCAATGCTTTTCAAAATATTAAAATTGAGAAAATTTTTTAACCGGTCAGACCACCGGACTGTCAAATCGTCAATTGAGGAAATTTTTGGTTTATCAGATCTAATCTTTTTAATAAATTCATTTATGATATCTTCTTCCCCTTCGATTTCTATTTTAACTCCTGCATTGCCCATATTTAATACATTACCATTTAGTCCTAATGAATCTGCTACCATATAGATAAATGGTCTAAACCCAACGCCTTGTACAATACCACTGATAATAATGGTCGCATGTTTTTTCATTTTAGCATTTTAAAATTAAATTTGAATTATTTGAATTTAATTGTCAAATAATGTTTATTAAAAAATAAATAAGGTTAAAATTAAATAAAATAAAAGATAGAGTTTATTTCATTACATACTTTTTTGCTTTTAACCAGCAGTCTTCCAAGATGGGGACAAACATTTTTTGGTGTTCACCAATGACAGATGCAATTCCGGCAATTTCGCCAGTACTCGCAGATACAGCTCCAATAAACACCTCCTCATTTTCCCTAGAAATCCCCCAAATGTTTTTATCGGGATAATTTCTGATTTGTAGATTTTCTTTTTGTGCTAGTTTATGAAGTCTATCCATATGATCTCGAGAATTAAGGTCGACATAAGTCGCGATTCTAACAGCTATATGAGATTTAGTGCTTAGAATTGGCACTATATCAATATCTTCTAAGCTTGGGGCTACAATGAGAATTCTAGCTTTTACTCTGCTAATAGTTTCATTGATTTGTGCAATAGCAGCCTCGCGCCCAATAACAAACCAAACTTCATCAAATTTGTAAGTCACCATAGATTTTGCGCGTTCCCATAGAGAATACATAGTAATTTGAGATCGATTTATCCTTTCAGCTACATCGTCTAGCATTTTTTGAGTTGCGGATACGACTTTATCAGAATAAGTCTGTCGCATACCGTCCATTGATTTAGAAATTACTTCGGAAGCTGAACCAACTTTTTCCTCGACTTTTGCCAGAGTAGTCTTTGCAGTTTCTACAACATTAGTTTCTAACTGAGATTTTAAACCAGCAAAACCTTCAGTAACAAGTTTAGATGCTTCTGAAATTTGAGAAGATAAGTTGGATATTATTTCGTCAACTGTAGAGATAATTTTATCACCAATTGTAGAGTTAAATTTTTCAAATTCCTTTTGGATGAGATCAGTAGCAGAGTCAGCTCCGTGCTCAACTTCTTCTAGAGCAGTGGTTATGTTCTGAATTACCTCAGACCTAAACCATGATTCAAGATTTTGGAATCCTTGTTCTACAGACATATAAGCTTCATTAGAACCTTGTTCTACTTCGTTCAATGCTGCAGTAAACCTGTTTATGACATCACTGGTTAACCACTCTTTTAAATGCCCGACACTGCTCTCAATATTTTTAACTGCTTCGTTTGCTCCTTTTTCAATTTCAGAAAGCGTGGAGCTTAATTGTTTAACGACTTTGGCAGTAAACCAATCACCTAACGTTTTTATACCTTGATCAACCGCAGTTGATACTACAGTAGCACTTGTCTGAACTTCCGAAAGCGCAATTTGAACTCTTTTAATAACATTTTCAGAAAGCCATTTTCTTAAGCGCTCAAATTCTTGAGACACACTAGAGGACGCTTGGACTACTTGGTTTTCTACTTTTGACAAAATATTGGTAACTCCTAAAATGATTTGCTTTTCAAAAAATAACCTTAATTTTTCAATCTCACCAATAGCAATATCTTGTATAAATTGGTTGATATAATCTCTGAAAATATCGTCCATAATAGCGAGCCATTCACTGAATTGTTCTTGAGAAGTGTTGATTATTTTCCCTCTAACTTTTTGAATCTCTTCTTTAAATTTTGCAAATTCAGAACTCAACTCTTGGGGTATATTTTCTTTTAGGTTTTGAATGAAAGCCTTGAAAGAAACAAGTTCACTTACATTTTTTAATCGATTATCAATTTCAGAAAATTCAGAAGTCATTTTAGCTGGGATAGTAGTAGCTAATTGAGCTGCATAATTGGCTAATTCTTCCATTCCACTTACTTTTTTCACTTCGTTCTCAATACTATTAAATTGAGTTGCTAATTTTGAAGGAATATTTTTGCTTAAATCAGAAACAAAATTTCTTAAATCCTTAAGACCAGAAATTTTTTTAAATTCGTCTTCTATCGCATTAAATTGCGACATCATCTTATCAGGTATGGAAGATTTTGCATTATTAATAAAATTTAACATATTTTGAAATCCAGAAACATTTTTTGTTTGAGTTTCTATATTTTTAAATTCAGTTTGTAATTGTTCCGGAATTTCTTGTTTTAAATATTTTACTAATTCTCTAAAATTCTCAAGTCCAGAAGTGGATAATACTTGTTTTTGCATATTTTGAAGTTTATTTGACAATTGTTTTGGAATTTCAGTTTTAATAGTATTTATAAAATCACTAAATTGCTCAATCTGCTTAAATTTCTCAAATTCACTTTCAAATTTGTTGAATTGTTGTACCATTGCTTGCGGAACTTCGTCTTTAATTAATCTTACATAAGCAAGAAAATCCTGAAGACCAGTAATCTCCCCCATACTATCAACAAATAATGAGAATTGATTTTTTAATTCCAGTGGGACTCGTTCTCTCAACTCAGAAATTTCACTTTGAAACTCATCTAATTGTTTTAATAATGCAGTGTATGGTGGTATTGCTTGAAATCGCGGTATTTTTCCAGGTATTTCTTTTAACAATCCAATATCAAGTAATTTTCTTACTATTTTTTCAGCTTCAACTTCTTTAACATTTGAATGAATCGAAATTTCACCAATACTTACAGCACCCCTACCAGTAATTGATAAATACGCTAATACTTCTGTATCATTAAGCCCTAATTCTGTTAATACCTCTTCAGCTATTTTCTCCGAATTTTCTTTATCCATAGTAAAAACTCCAATCACTCTTTCTTGAGTATAAAAAATTATAATTTATTTTGGATTTTTTGTAATGTAAAGATTAATTCTAATTATTAAATCTATGTTAACAATATAATAGTTATTTTTGATATACGAATACTTAATAATTAGTCTTATTAGAAAATTATTTTTTTCATAATTAAAGGATAGATATTCGACATAAATTTCTTAAAAATTTGAGTAAAATAAGGACAGAGTTATTAATGTCTAAGAAATTCCAGTTAAATACATTATTGTCAAAGTATTAAAAGATATTTATTTATTAATAAATAAATTTTGATTTATATATTAGTTTTTTAAATGTATTTTAAAAGATATTCTATCAGATACGAAATTTATTTAGATTAATCAACTATTGTACATATCCTATCAAAATATTTGGTTTCAAATTCATCGATTATTTTGGTTAAATCAGACTCAAGCCTTGCCATTATAGTTAAGAAATATCTTCGATTGTTTTTTATATAACTTGTAAACATCACGCGATAATTCTCAATCAAAAGAGTCATTTTAAATATGCGTTTTACCACTTGTATATTTTCGTAAAAAATAAGTCCGTTCATTAATAATGCAGAGAACAATTCTTTAGATTTTGGGTCAACACTAAATTCAGTATATAATAACGATTTTCTTTCAATTATTGAAGATGCGAGAAGGTCATTTTTCTTTACAAATTCAACAAGTATTACATTAACAAGGTCTATTAATTCGGATTTGGGGGTAAATGATTTCAAGACTTTTGAAAAAGCTATTAAAATTGAATTACGGTCATATATTGATGTTAAATTAATTGAATTACTAACACCGGTTAATAGTTTAGATAGTCGCTCGGTAAGTCTGTTTACTCTATCTTTTATTTCCCACCGAGGGAGCATCTTCTTTTTTACTGTCGCAATATCAATATAAGATGGATCTGCTTTATGTAAACAAATCATGAAAGGTGGTATAAAACCAGTTAATTTATAGGCTTCAATTATGTCTTTCAAATACCCTAATGCTTCATCATATCTGTCTTCAGCCATAATATCAATAAAATAAAGTACATAATCAGCTTCAGTTAATACCTGAGATTCTTCCATAAGATATTCTTTACGAAATTTCTCTTGTCCGCCACAATCCCAGCGAGAAATCGATACGTCCAGTATTTCAATATTAGACCGCTCTATCCGAACGGTAGGTGTCAAATTTTGAATTTCATTATAATTTTCATCAAATGCTCTTATAAATGAAGTTTTACCGGCATTATCTAATCCTAGAAAAACAATTTTTTTTTGTTCCATAATTTCACCTTTAGGAACATTTTAATTTATGCTCTATAAAAAATTAATAGGTTAATTTTAAAAACATTATTCATTGTCCGATTAAGACACATTAATTGAATTTAAATTACAATTTTAAAATACCGTTCAAATTATGACTAAATTTTGATAGGTGCAAAATCCGAGCTAAAATTTATAAAAAGTTCGGGATTTTTTTTTATGATGAAAAAACTAAAAATTGATAGAGATAAATGTAGCGGATGTTGTCAGTGTATTTTGGTATGCCCAATAAACCTCCAAATTGAACCAAGATTGAAAGAGGGTATTATACCCCCAAGATCAAAAATGAAGGGAGAATTAATAATGAGGGTAATCAATGGGATCAATACATTATTACACCCAGAATACTGTTATAATAAGGATTTTGATTTTGAATGTGATAGGTGCGTCCAGATCTGTCCAACAGGTGCGTTTCAAATGGTAGAAGAATAAAATACAAATGATCTAATAAAAATTGTTTTAATAAAATAATTGTAGAATTTCAAATTAGTCTATATTTCCTGAAATTTGCTTTTAATTATAAATTTATTAAATTTTATCTATTATAATTTTCAAATTTTAAAATAAAATCTTTTAATTTCTTTTTTAAATCGTTATATTTGTGTAAATTTTGCTCACTTAATCCAGCATGATTTATATCATTTCTATATTCAATAATTTCACGCCAAAGGTTTATAATCTCTTCCGGAATTTCTTTATCCATAGTATTTAACATTTTCTCTGAATTTTCCCTGGTTATTCTATCTTTTAAATCATATTTATTTAAAATTTTTATAATAACATAGTTAATAATGGTTTCCCTTAAAATAGTATATCCTTGTTGAATAAAATCTCTTTCTAAACACCATTTTGCTATATTTATTCCGATTGAAATATCATCTATATTTTGGAAATTATAAAACTGAGTTTTTATTTCGTTGAACAAAGGTTTGAATGGTTTTAATTTTTCAAGCTCAGACTCAGCTTCTGGTATAATTTGTATTATACTTTCGATATTTTTTTTAAATTTGGGAAATCTGCAAGTAGAAACATTTTCTGAGAATTCTTTTATTACTCCTATAAGTTTTCTAAGTTTTCCACCAATCATTCCACTTGTTTCAATAAGCAACGGTTTTAATTCTTGATTACTTAAAGTGCTTATCATATTGGCATTTCCTGTTTGTAAAAATCGTTCAATTGCTACAGTCCAATCAAATAAATTTATAAATGGTGTAAGTCTAAATATTGGAGCTATTCTTTCGTTTACGGGTATATTTTTCAGTATTTCTTTTATAGTACCTAAAGATTCTAAAGCCCCATAAAATATCTCATTTACTTCTATACCTTTTAAAAATCTTACATAATTTAAAATTATCAATATTAAGAAGGGTAAAGATCGAAAACTATGTGTTATATCAAAATAAATTTCATCTTGGGGGTTAATGACATCTATTATTTTTTCAAAAATTTCCCATAGTTCATTTTCAGTTCTCCCCTCAGGAATATCAACCACTTTAAATGATATTTTTTTTTAAAATGTTCTAATCTTTCACGAAGTCCTATTTCAAAATTTGCTCCGGGATTTGCGTTTTTTCCTAGCCAGTTCATATTTTTAGCTCTCTCAGTTAAAAATATGATTATCTGATCTCCATCATCCCAATTATTACATATTAATTCTATTAGAGCCATTTGAATAAAATGATTAGGCTTTGAAACATTACCATTATATGAATAACAAGATTCTATATATTTCCGAGTTCCCAAAAAGCTTAATAATTTTTTACTCATAATAAAAACCCTATTAATTTTAGTAGAATTTATTTATATAAATTATTAATTAAAAAAGTCTTTTTAATTATTTTAATTTCCGTTTTAAAAAAATGGTTAAAAATATGGGGAACTACAATGGTAAATAGTATTTTTAAGGATTTATACAGAGAAATTGATTTTGTCCTATATTTAATTTTATTACTTACCATAATGTAATATAAATACATCAAAAATCCAAAGATAATAAAGCCAATAATAAGTAGATAGCTAATAATATTCAGTAATATTTTGATTTTAAATTTGTTTTTAGATAATCTCTTTTATAAAAATTGAAATTTAATTATAAAACATTTTTAGTATTGCTAAAAATTAATTGCAAGAATTGTTTAAAATGGTTATGATCTAAAATTAATTCGCGAAATCAAAATCTTTTTAACTAAAAGTCAAAAATTATGAAGATATTAAAAGCAGTTCAATTATAAATTAAGAACGGACTTTAAAAATACTATTAAAATAATAAATAAATACGAAAAATTTTAATATTATAAAAATGCAGAAAGTTCTAACTCGCATTTCTATTAATATAATCAATTAAAATATCCTACAAAATAAAAAAAAGCAGACAATTGAAGACTTATTTAGAACAATTTAAAAGCACATTTTTGTTTATTGAAAATAGACAAAAAAAGAATAATACGAAAAAATTTTTATTTTATTGATAGAATGATGATTCAAGTATAAGCCTATAAAATCTTGATTAAAATAGATAAGATTTTGTTAAATAAATAATAAAAATTTCGATGAAGTTAATATCGAATAATCATGTTAACCATCTAAGCTAGTTTATGATTTAGGAGAATAATAAAATGGTCTTGAAATGTAATTTAATAACCGGACGGACTATAGACCAAGGAAGAGCTTATGAAGGAAGTAAATTGTCAGATGAAATGACCAGAGCTGGAGCAATTGTTGAACTTGACCCCGATGACATGGCAGAACTTCATATAATGACCGGCTCAGTTGTTTCTATAAAGACAGATTTTGGGGAGGTTATTGTTAGGGCAATTAAATCCCCAAATGCACCTCATAAAGGGGTTGCTTTTATTCCAATGGGAATTTGGGCAAATCAGGTAATAAATGAAGATACTACAGGGATTGGAACTCCATCATTCAAAGGGATTTCTTGTAATATAGAACCAGCACCAGGTAAAAAAGTATTAAGCCCTCAAGAAATAGCTGAAAGTTTTAAATCATAAAAATGATAAGAGGAAAGAAAGATGGGAGAAATTAAAGAATATACGGACTGTGTTTGTCCATTTTGTGGTTCTTTATGTGATGATATTGTTTTAAAAGTGGACGAAAACAATGAGATTGTAGAAGTAGAAAACGCATGTACAATAGGTACTAGAAAATTTTTTTCATCAAATGAATTGGACGACCGTGTACAAGCTCCAATGATTAGAAAAAACGGAAAATTGGTAGAAACAGATATTGAAACTGCAATTAATGAAGCAGCTAAGATATTGATAAATGCAGATTATCCATTGCTTTATGGATTTTCATCTACAGAGGCAGGAGCCCAAGCAGTAGGTATAGAATTAGCTGAAGAAGTTGGTGCTATTCTTGATAATACAGCATCAGTATGCCATGGACCAACGATTTTAGCTGAACAAGATGTAGGTGCATCGGGTGCAACTCTTGGAGAAATTAAAGCCCGAGCAGATGTAATTATGTATGTAGGTAGTAATCCTGCAAATGCGCACCCAAGACATTTGAGTAGATATTCTACATTTATTAGAGGATATTTCCGTGAAAAAGGTATTATGGAACGAAAATTAATTGTTATTGACCCTAGGTATACAGATACAGCAAAATTGGCGACAGATTTTGTTCAGGTACAACAAGGAAAGGATTTTGAACTTTTGAGTGCAATGCGAGCTGTTTTGAAGGGGGCTGAAATACCTGAAGAAGTAGCAGGGGTAAAAAAGGAAAAAATCATCGAATTAGTTAATATTATGAAAAATGCTCAGTTTGGGGTACTCTTTTTCGGAATGGGACTAACTCAAACAATTGGAAAACATAGAAATATAGATTCAGCAGTATTACTTGTTAAAGATTTAAACTCATTTTCTAAATGGATAATTTTACCAATGCGTGGACACTGGAATGTATGTGGTGCTAATGTAGTTTTTACTTGGCAGACCGGATATCCATATTCAATTAATTTTGCTAGGGGGTATCCAAGATATAATCCAGGAGAATTTTCAGCAAACGATATATTAATCAGAAAAGAAACTGATGCAGCACTTATAATATCCTCAGACCCGATAAGTAATTTTCCAAAAGTTTCATCAGAATGGCTTGGTAAAATCCCGCTAATTGTAATAGACCCCCATAAAACTCCAACAACATTAATTGGAGATGTCGTATTTCCAGCAGCTATGGCAGGGATAGAAGCTGAAGGGACTGGATATAGAATGGACGCAGTACCTATTAGAATGAAGAAAGTTAAGCAACCACCAAATGAAAATATACTCACTGATAAAGAAATTTTAGAAAAAATTTTGAAAAAAGTTAAAGAACTAAGAAAATAATTCTTATTTTTTAAAAAATTTGTAGAATTTTATTTATCTTTTTATAATTTTTCTTTTGTCTGATTATCTTTAGTGGTTTGGTCTGTATTTTTGCAAGATATTTTTTAATTTATGAGTTTAATCTTAAGTGTGTAGAAATAATAAATTTTAATATTGAGAATAATTTTTCAAAATTAATGAGATATTTCATAATTTTAAAGTTAATCGAAAATGAATTAAAGGAATTTAAAGCATGTTCGAATTAATTTCAGATTTTCGACCTAAGGGAGACCAACCTCAAGCAATTGAAAAAATTGTCAACGCATTAAACAATGGAAGACGATATATAACATTACTCGGAGTTACTGGAAGTGGTAAAACATATACAATGGCAAATATAATAAGCAAGATCAGACCTCAAGTCCCAGTTCTGGTAATATCACACAATAAAACATTGGCGGCTCAATTATACAGAGAATTTAAGGATTTTTTTCCTAATAATGCGGTGGAATATTTTGTATCATATTATTCATATTATCGTCCTGAGGCATACGTCCCAGCTAGAGATTTATATATAGACAAGGAAATCGCTATTGATGAAGATATAGCAAAATTGCGGTTATCAACGATTAACTCTTTAATGACACGTGAAGATGTCATTGTAGTTGCGAGTGTCTCTTGTATTTATGGTTTGGGCAGGCCTGAAGATTATAAAGAAATGACGCTCAAATTAAGAGTAGGACAAACCATCAGGAGGGACGATATATTAAGAAGATTAGTTGAAATACAATATGAGCGGACTAATGTAGATTTGCAAAATGGGCAATTTAGAGTTAGGGGTGATACAATTGATGTTTTTCCTGGGTGGGGTAATTTGGCTGTCAGAATAGAATTATTTGGTGATAACATAGACAGAATCGCATACTTAAACCCAGTATCAGGAAAAATTATAGAAGATTTAGATTATTTCGTCTTTTTTCCAACAGTTGAATTTATTATGCCAAAAATAAGGATAGAAAAGGCCATTAAACAAATAGAAGATGAATTGGAAAAAAGGGTCGCATATTTTAAGTCAAAAAATAAAATGGTCGAAGCCCAGAGAATTGAATTTAGGACTCGAAATGACATAACTATGTTGAGAGAAGTTGGTTATGTTTCAGGAATAGAAAATTATACTAGATATTTAAGTGGGTTGGCGCCAAATGAACCCCCTTCTACTTTATTAGATTATTTTCCGGATGATTTCTTGGTTTTTATAGATGAATCCCATGTTACAATTCCTCAATTAAACGGAATGTATGAGGGAAATTATTCTCGAAAAAAACATTTAATTGATTATGGATTTAGACTTCCATCCGCTTATGATAATAGACCATTGAAATTTAGGGAATTTGAAGAACGAGCAAAAAGAATAATTTTTGTGTCTGCTACACCTGCAGAATATGAAATTAAAAAGAGTGGAAATTTTGTTGTTGAACAGTTGATTAGACCAACAGGTCTATTAGATCCAAAAATAGAGGTTAGACCATATGCTACTCAGATTGATGATTTAATTAAAGAGATAAAGAAACGAACAGAGGTGAATGAACGAGTATTGGTAACTACATTGACAAAACGCATGGCAGAAGAATTAACAGATTATTTAAGAGAAAATGGTATTAATTCTAGATATTTACATTCAGAAATACATACTCTAGAAAGGTTGGAACTATTAAAAGATTTAAGACTTGGGTCAAAAAAGGGTGGTTTTGATGTTCTAGTCGGAATAAACCTTCTTAGAGAAGGACTAGACTTACCAGAAGTATCATTAGTAGCAATTCTTGATGCTGATAAGGAAGGATTTTTACGGTCTGAAATTCCATTGATACAGACCATAGGAAGAGTTTCTAGAAATGTAAATGGAACAGCAATACTTTACGCTGATAAAATAACACAGTCAATGAAATTTGCTATCGATGAAACGAATAGAAGACGTAAAATTCAACAAGAATATAATATGAAAATGGGAATAACTCCAACTACAATAGTAAAAGAGATCCAAGATATAATTGAATTAGAGAAGGAACCAATTTTTACTGATATTAAAAAAGAGGTGTCTAAAAAAGATGCTGCTAACACCATCGCTCAATTAGAAAAAACTATGAGACAATACGCAGCTAATTTGGAATTTGAAAAAGCTGCTATTTATAGAGATAAAATAGCAGAACTTAAAAAGAAATTTAAAATAAAATAATCCGAAGTTGGACTAGTTATGATAGATAAAATTGTAGTTAAAGGTGCAAAACAACACAATCTAAAAAATATTGATGTAGAAATACCTAGAAATAAGTTAGTCGTTATTACTGGGATCTCTGGGTCTGGTAAATCTTCGCTTGTATTTGATACAATTTTTGCAGAGGGACAGAGACGTTATGTCGAATCATTATCGTCATATGCACGACAATTTTTAGGACAAATGGACAAACCAGATGTGGAATCTATAGAGGGCCTCTCTCCAGCCATAGCAATTCAGCAGCGCTCATTATCTCGCAACCCACGTTCCACTGTAGGGACTATTACCGAAATATATGACTATTTAAGGTTATTATATGCCAGGATAGGTATACCATATTGTTATAAATGCGGTAAAAAAATTGAAAAACAGTCAATCCAACAAATTGTAGACCAAATACTATTAAATAAGGGTAAAAAAATTTATATCCTAGCACCTATTGTCCGAAACCGAAAAGGAGCATATAAAAAATTATTTGTTGACTTAGAATCACAGGGTTATAACAGAATAAGAGTAGACGGTAAGATATATCTTTTGTCAGATAACATAGAACTTAATAAAAATAAAAAACATTATATAGAAGTTGTAATAGATAGACTGGAAATTAAAGATGAAGAGCGCAGTAGGTTAACAGATTCATGTGAAACTGCAAAAAAATTGAGTGATGGACTTATTGGAATCTTATATCTCGATGAAAACAGGGTAGAACTGTATAGCGAAGAATTAGCGTGCCCAAAATGTGGTATCAGTTTTCCAAAATTAGAACCGCGAATTTTCTCTTTTAACAGTCCAGTAGGTAGCTGTAAAACATGCGCTGGGCTTGGTACTACATTAGAAATTAATCCATACAAAGTAGTAAAATTTAATTTATCAATTAATGAAGGTGCTATACAGATCATTGGGAACCAATTCTCAAAGACATTGTGGTTTCAAATGGTCGAACAAGTAGCGGGGCATTTTGGAATTGATTTAAATAAACCTTTCGGTGAGTTACCAAAAAAGTTTCAAGATATTATATTATATGGCACTGATGAAATTATACATTTTAGTATCGGAGGAAATGGAAGAGTCCAACATATTTATGACAAAAATTATGAGGGAGTTATAAAAAGTTTAGAAAGAAGGTATTTTGAAACAAAGTCTCAATATATTAGACAAGAAATTCAGAAATTAATGAAGAAAGAAAACTGTCCAGACTGTAATGGAGATAGACTTAGAATTGAAAGCAGACATGTATTTATTAATAAAAAGTCAATTTGTCAATTGAGCAAATTAATGATTTCAGAATTGAAAAATTTTTTAATAAATTTATCATTAAATGAAAACGAGAAAATTATTGCTAAAGACATAATTAAAGAATTATTAAATAGGATTGATTTTTTATTAAATGTCGGGTTGGACTATTTAACACTGGAAAGGACTTCAGATACTCTCTCTGTAGGAGAGGCGCAACGAATACACTTGGCGACCCAAATAGGGACAAATCTTATGGGAGTTTTATATGTCCTTGACGAACCAACTATTGGTCTGCACCAGAGAGATAACGCCAGATTAATAAATACATTAAAAAAGCTTAGAGATATTGGAAATACAATTTTGGTGGTCGAGCATGACGAAGAAATGATTAAAGCTTCGGATTATATAATTGAATTAGGACCTGGAGCAGGAGTCTATGGTGGGAAAATTGTTGCTGAAGGGCCACTAAATGATGTAATAAACAATAAATCAATTATTATGGATTATTTATCAGGTAGAAAAAAGATTAGTGTACCCAAAAATAGGCGCAAACCAAACGAAAAATGGCTCTATATTAAAGGGGCTAAAAAGAATAATTTGAAATCAATTGATGTAAAAATACCATTGCAAGTATTTACATGCATAACAGGAGTCTCAGGGGCAGGAAAAAGCACATTGATAAATGATATTCTGCTACCATCTCTTAAAAAAATACTTAGAAACGAAGAAGATCGAAATAAGGTTTATTATGACGAAATTAAAGGAGTAGAATATATCGATAAGATTATATCAATCGACCAAGACCCAATCGGAAAAACTCCAAGGTCTAACCCAGCTACTTATACTAAGATATTCGACCAAATTAGAGATATATTTTCTAAATTACCAGAATCCAAGGTAAGAGGTTATAAACCGGGGCGTTTCAGCTTTAATGTTAAGGGTGGTAGATGTGAACATTGCTCTGGAATAGGGATGTTAGAAATTGAAATGTATTTTTTGCCCCCAGTGTTTATTGAATGTCCAGTCTGCCACGGAAAACGTTTTAATCGAGCAACTCTTGATATTAAATTTAAGGGAAAAAATATTTCAGATGTGTTAAATATGACAGTTGATGAAGCTTATGAATTTTTCAGTGAATTTAGCAAACTTAAGCGGGGACTTCAAACATTAAAAGATGTTGGACTTGGATATATCACTCTTGGCCAAGCAAGCCCAAATCTGAGTGGAGGAGAATCCCAAAGAATAAAGATTTCTCGAGAATTAAGCAAAAGAAGCACAGGAAATACCTTATATATATTAGATGAACCAACAACAGGACTTAGTACTTATGATATCTCTAAATTATTAAAAGTATTAAATCGACTCGTTAATTCTGGAAATTCAGTCATTGTTATTGAACATAACATGGACGTTATTAAATGTGCAGATTATATTATAGACTTAGGCCCAGAAGGAGGTAATGCCGGAGGGTCTATTGTAGCTGAAGGAACTCCAGAAGAAATTGTTAATTGTAAAGAGTCATATACTGCCAAGTATTTAAAAAAATATTTGAGAATGAAATAATCTATTTAAAAATATTTCATTCATACTGGATTATGGTAGTTCGTCCATTTCCGCCTTGTTAGAACATACCATGGAGTTTATTTACAATTCAGTGCAAGTAAAATTAGTTTGGGTATAAAAAAGTGCCAGTAAAATCGTTTTTGTCGGAGAAACTTTTGTGGTGGTTAACGGGACGATTATTTATATTGTACAAGTCGTAAACAAGGACAGACATACCCAGACATATGGTTTGATAAAAAAATATACTTCCAATAATGTTCTAGCAAGGGTTTATTCATTTTCCTATGCTAATAATAGGAGAATAAATTTTATATCTATTCAATACGAACAGATACTGGCGTGACCCCAAACGCCTCTATCCCGTCCACTTTATCAAAAGCTTTCGGGACTGCTTTTTTTA